>JANNQY010000404.1:0-33556 GCA_031400995.1 Lysobacteraceae bacterium | reverse complement strand
CCTCGCCCTGCGCCGCGGCCACCAGCGTCACGCCGGGGATGCTGGCCGGGGATGCTGGCCTGCAGTTGCGCCAGCTGTTCGGCGTTGGCGCGCGCCACTACGATCTTCTTGGGCCGCTGCCAGCCCGGCAGTTCGCGCGTGGGTTGGGTGCCGGCCTGCAGGCCCAGTTCGCTGATCAGTGCGGTGGCGCGCGGGTCGGGTTCGGAGTCGGCCATTGCCGGCCCGAAGACGAGCAGGGATGAGAGCACCGCGGCTTGAAAAAGACGGCCAGCAACGCGGCTGCGTGTGGCCGCTGAAGCTTCGAGAAGAGTGGTCATGGTGCGCCCCTGGTCGGCCGTGGCAGCGCGGCTGCACTGCTGCCGAATCGTATAGCACGCCGCTGGTGACGCAAGCCGCTGCCGGCTGCCTAAGCGCCGACGGCGGCTACGGCTGCGGTGAAGCGATCAGGTTGCAGGGTGTAGAAGGCTCTCGCGGAAACTGTTCACATGGATCTCGATCACCTTGGAAAGCGGCTGCTGGTAGCCGCCATTGCCTCGCTGTACACGACTCGCATACCGCCTCCTGGTTTCGATGGCGGTGACTGTGCGCCCGCGCTGTCGCGCCGGCTGCAACGCCCCTTGATTGAGGGCAAATGCGGTGTATTCTGCGTTACATTGACATCACAAGCGCACAGCGGCCCCCGGCATGAGCCCCACCAAGACCAGCACCCTCAACCTGCGCATCAACCCCGCCATCAAGGAGGCCGCTCGCATCGCCGCCCTGCGCGAGCACCGCAGCGTGGCCAACCTGATGGAGTGGCTGATCCGCCAGCACTGCGTGGCGGCCGGCATCGAAATCCCCGAGCAGCCCGAGCTCTTCAAGGACCCCGCCGATGAATGAGAAAACCCTGCGCGCACTGGTGCAAGCCGGCGCCGTGAAGCGCGTGCGCGCGGTCGCTGACGGCGCCACCTTCCACGTGGAGGCCGACGCCGGCGCGGTCACCCACGTGGCGCTCACCGGCAAGGGCCAGCCGCGCACCTGGAGTTCGCTCGATGCGGTGGCGCGCTGGCTGCGCGGCCTGGGCGTGGGCACGCTGCAGGTGGACATGGCGCGCTGGAGCCCGGGGCAGCGGGGGTTGAAGCTTTAGGCCAGGCTTGAGGCCCCTGTTATCCTGAGAGCTTGATTTCAGGGGGTTCCCGCGTGTTTTATTGGATTTACGACTACTCCACCTGGCTGATGGCGGTGCTTTTCACGCTCAGCTTCGCCGCCGTTTCCATCGTTGGCCTGATGCTGTTCCGCAGGCTGTGCCACCGCTGGCTGCACCGCGATCCGCGCGTCAATGAAATGGTCGGTTTTTCGATGGCGAGCTTCTCGATGCTCTACGGCCTGCTGCTGGGCCTGCTGGCGGTCGCCGCGTACCAAGGCTTCTCGGCTACGTCCGATCTGGTGACCAAGGAAGCCTCGGTGCTCTCGGCGCTTTACCGGGTGAGCGGCGCGCTGCCCGAACCGGTGGGTTCCGACCTCGAACGCCAGCTGCGTGATTACACCCGCGAAGTGATCGACCGCAGCTGGCCGGCGCAGCGCGTTGGCATCGTGCCCGCGGGAGCCTCGCCCTTGGTGTCGGCCTACATCGATAGCCTGCATCGGTTCGAACCCACCACCCTGCGCGAACAAAACATCCAGTCCGACGCGCTCACCCTGGCCAATGAAATGGTAGAGACGCGGCAAGCGCGTCTGCTGGGCGTGAACGGCGGCATCCCGTCTTTGCTGTGGGGGGTCGTGCTGGCCGGCGCCTTCGTCAACGTGTTCCTGATGTGGATGCTGGACATGGCGCGCAACACCCACCTGATCCTTACCGGCTTGGTGGGCGGGTTCCTGGGGTTGGTGATCTTCCAAGTGGCGGCGATGGACTACCCGTTCCGCGGCGAAGTCAGCGTTTCGGCCGACGCGTTCGAGGCGATTTACCAGACGTTGATGGTGCCGGGGAACGGGCGCTAGGCGGGAATTGGCGCGCCCGACAGGAGTCGAACCTGTGATCCCCACCTTCCGGGTCCTTCCGGGAAGAGAAGTCTGGAATGATTGAAATCGGCAGAGGGCTGTCTTTCAAGCGCCAGAACCCATCATCTGCCAACAAACGAATGAAAACATCTTCGACACAGAAGGCTTCCGACCTCGGTGGAAGTCGATTGAGCAGGATCGTCTGGCAAACACTGCGCCCCCGCAGCCAGCAATACGAAGCGCCGCTATGCTCGGTATCCTCTGCCACTACGACGTCTTGCGCGGCTTTTTCTTGGACAACTGAATCCCAAACGGTTGCGCGCCGTGACTGTGATTCTTCATGACATATTCGCGCAAGTGGATCGGGGCGCTTGCGAAAGGCGCTGCTCGCCCGACGGCAGACGTTTGTATTCGAGGTGGGATGAGAACGGGAGCGGGTCAGCGGCACCGAAAAAGGCTAGGGTCATTGATCCTGCTCGTATGGGTCAATCGGCGATATTGGGTCCCCTGCCGATGCGACGAACGCATTCTTACGAATGAGGGCAGTCCTTCGCTGATGCCACCTCGCCGCTGCCTTTCTCGGCCGCCAATTTCTGCAGTCTCGCGACGTCTTGTGCCAGCGCCTGCAACAGCCGATGTGAGGATATGTTCGCCCGATACTCGAGTTCCGCACGCTTGCCATCAAACTGGCTCTTCCGCTGGTTGCTTATGAGCAACATGGTGGAAACCAACGTAGCTTCGATGGCTAAAATGATTCCTAGCAAGCCAAACGGGTAGGCATCGAATATCAAGGCGCCGCCGCCGACCGGCGAATTCAGCAACACCCAGGCACCTATCCACAGGACATGGAGTGTGACGAAATGCGGGTGCCCCGCCCATGCCGAAACCCGGTCGGCAAGTTTCTGGATAAAGGTCGACGCTTCCTCGATTTCCTCCCCGACGTAGGGAAATTCCCCCAATGCCTTATTACAGGCCTGGTTCGCGCAGAAAACCGCGTCCGCCGCGTTCTCGCCCTGGCAGCGGGGGCAGGTTAGAGGGCCGTGTGCTGCCTGCGGCTGATCAGCCGACACGGCTAGTCTGTCCCAGTGATTCCGGGGTCACCAGGACGATGCCCCCCTCGGTGACGTGATACAGACGACGATCGCGTTCCAGGTCCTCACCGATGACGGTACCTTCGGGCAGCTGGCAGCCTTCAACGATGACGGCGCGGCGAATCCGACAGCGCCGGCCGACCACTACGCTTGGCAACAACAACGATTCCTCGACACGACTGCTCGCTTCGACTCTAACGCTGGAGAAAAGGACGGAATTGCGGATACTCGCGCCGGAGACGATGCACCCGCCGGCCACGAGGGAATCCACGGCCATGCCACGCTGCTCATCGGCGTCGACAACGAATTTGGCTGGTGCGACCTGCGCCTGGTACGTCCAAATCGGCCAGTCCGAGTCGTAGAGATTAAGCGCGGGCATGACGTTGGTCAGTTCCATGTTCGCTTGCCAATACGCGTCGACCGTACCGACATCGCGCCAATACGCCTGCTGCTGCGTGGTGGCATCGCGGAATGGATGGGCGAACACGCGGTTGGCACCGATGGCGCCGGGAATGATATTGCGTCCGAAATCGTGCGCGGAGTCTTTCTGCGCGGCATCGCGTGCCAGTTGTTCGAGCAGGAACAAGGTATCGAAGACATAGATGCCCATCGATGCCAAAGCAATGCCCGGCTTACCAGACATGGACTCCGGCTGGTCGGGCTTTTCTACGAAACTGCAGATGCGCAAATCCTCGTCCACTGACATCACGCCGAACGCACGCGCTTCTTCGCACGGCACTTCGATACAGCCGACTGTGATCTGCGCGTTGCTGGCAACGTGCTGGGCCAGCATGCGGCCGTAGTCCATCTTGTAGATGTGATCGCCGGCAAGGATGAGGACGTACTTCGGTGCATGCGCGCGAATGATGTCCAAGTTCTGGAACACCGCATCGGCGGTGCCGGCGTACCAAGACGATTCGTCCACGCGCTGCTGCGCCGGCACCAGTTCGACGAATTCACCGAACTCGCCGCGCAGGAATCCCCAGCCCATCTGCAAATGCCGGAGCAGCGAGTGCGCCTTGTACTGGGTGAGCACGCTGATCCGCCGGATGCCGGAATTTATGCAGTTCGAAAGCGGGAAATCGATGATGCGGAACTTGCCGCCGAACGGCACCGCCGGCTTGGCGTGCGAGATCGTCAGGCCCGCTAGCCGCGACCCGCGGCCGCCAGCCATGATCAGTGCAAGCGTGTCCTTGGTCAGTCGGCTCACGAAGCGCGGATCGACTTGCATCGCGGACGTTCGGTCGGCGAAGTTCATCAGGCTTCCTTTGCGCGCGGCGCGCGTTCAAGCCACGCCATTGCACAAGCGAGTGCGAGCACGATCAATGGATACAGCGCCGAGACTCGATACAACGATTCAAACGAAACCATCTCACGAAGCGAGCCGATGGCGAACGAACCCAAACCGACTCCGATCATCAACGCGGCGATCAGCATCGATGATACCCAGGCAACGTGCGACGGGAACCGCGCGCTAGCCAGCGCGATGCTCAGCGGGAAAAACGCCGAACAAGCAAAACCCGCGAGCGCAAAGACGGCGATCGCGCGCGTGGGCGTTGTCGCGTACGGAAGGGCCAGGAAAGCGACTATCATCAGAAGCGGCATCACGCGCCAGATCAACGTGGCGGATACTCGAAGCACCAGCAACGAGACCAGCAGACGACCTCCCACCAAGGCGGCCCAGAATGCCGAGAGGGCGCCAACCGACACCGCGTCGCTCAGTCCCTTGCCATGCTGCAGGTAGACCACGACCCAGTTGCTGAACGTGCCTTCGGCAAAGGCGTACAAGACGGCGATGGCGATGAACAGCCAGAACGCCATCGAATCCACGGGTTTCGCCGGTGCCACAGCCACCTTGGGGGTGTCACCCGTTGTCGCCGAATTTTCAAGTCCCAACACTGCCATGGTCACGACTACGCACATGAGTGCCAGCGTCGCCGGGAACGCGGTCCAACCAATGAGACCGATCATCGCCGTCATGAGCAAGGGACCGGCCATTAACCCCGCACCCAGCATCGTATGCGCGATCACCAACGCGGTGTCGCGGTGCTTGGGGAAATAACGCGCTGGCAGGCTGTTGAGCGGTGCACCGAGCAGCCCGAAGCCGAGACCCAGGCAGGCGGTTCCCAAAAGGATCAACGGATACACCAGGGCAAGGGGCACCCAGCTCGTGCCCGCGAGTGCGATCTGCGACAGCAGATTTGCCAACATCGCCAGGAGCAGTAGCCGTTCCAGCCCCAATCGCCCCGCCCAATGACCACCGAACAGCGCCCCTATCACCGCAAATGCGACTTGGGGCAGGAAAATGGCGCCGTACTGGGCATCGCTGATGCCGTGCTTGGCCATCAGGAAACTGGCGCTGGCAGGAAAGCTGACCAGCGCCAAGCCCTGCAGCAGCGCCGCTGAATAGACGCAAAACACGCCAAGAGTTGCTGGCCTGTTCACTGCCGTGCCTCTTCGCCGCGGAGCGCACGCCGCAAACGGCTGGCGATGCCTTCCTTGGCTACCGAGGGAGGCACGTAAAAATCACTAACCTCGCGGCCCTGCTTATGCAGGATGAGGTTCGCCATCAGGCCGGTCCAACCAGTCTGATGCGCCGCACCCAGGCCGAGTCCGCTGTCACCATGGAAGTACTCCCAGAACAAGAGCAAATCTTTCCAGTGTGGATCGTTCTGGTACGGCTCCTCGGCGGACATGCAGGGACGGCGGCCCGTCGCGTCGCGGCGAAACATCGCCAACAAGCGTTCCGAAATAAGATCTCCGGCTTGGCCGAGCGTGATCGGAGCCCCGCCATCACCACCGTAGGGCACCGTGAACTCGTCGCCCAGATAGCGATGGAACTTGTGCAACGATCGCACCAACGCAAAGTTCGTCGGCATCCACACCGGGCCACGCCAATTGGAATTGCCGCCGAACAGACCTGACGTCGATTCGCCAGGCACATACTCGATCAGGGCCTCGCCGATGCCTGGCAGTATGCCCAAGTCGCGGTGCTCGGAATGGATGCGAGAAACGCCGCGAATACCGTAGGGCGAAAGAAACTCGGACTCGTCGAGCAGGCGCTTGAGGATATCCGGCAGGCAAGCTTGGTTCACCAATGACAGCAGATGTTCACCGCGCTGGTTCACGGTATGGGGACATGCACAGACAATGTTACCGCGGAAGAAACCGCCGGCGTGCCCGCCAAGGACTTCCCGGAAGCGCGGCACGTTCACCAGCAGACGCTCGTCAATCACCTCGCAGGCGAACAGCGGAATCAAGCCGACCCAGGAATACACGTCGACTCGGCGCGCACTACCATCCGGCGTAGTCACCAGGTCCTTGAAGAAACCGGACTCCGTGTCCCAAAGCGCCACGCCGTTTTCGACGTGTCCGGCAATGGCATTGGCAATGGCAAGAAACTGATTGTACGTATGGATCGCGACGCCTTCATAGTCGCGATCCTCCTCCGCAAGTTCCAGGGCCATCATGGTCAGATTAAGCGAGAACATGGCCATCCAACCGGTCGCGTCCGCTTGCTTGAGCGAAAAGCCCGGCGGCAGCGGATGACTGCGATCAAACACTGAAATGTTGTCGAGGCCGAGGAATCCGCCCTCGAAAACATTCTGCCCATCAGTGTCTTTGCGGTTGACCCACCATGCGTAGTTCAACAACAGCTTGTGGAAGACCCGCTGCAGGAAATCACGGTCGCCGGTGCCGCGCTGTTCGCGCTCTGCGCGAAACGCGGTGAGGGCGGCCATCGCGTGCACGGGCGGGTTAGTATCTCCAAACGCCCATTCGTAAGCCGGAATCTGCCCGTTCGGATGCAGATAGCGTTCGTTGAGCATCAGCTCGATCTGGTCCTTGGCGAAATCGACATCAATCGCAGCAAACGTGACGCAGTGGAACGCGAGGTCCCAAGCGGCAAACCACGGGTACTCCCACTTGTCGGGCATCGAAATTACGTCGGCTGCCTTCAAGTGGCGCCAGTTCGAATTTCGACCTTTCGTGCGCTGCGCGGGCGGAGCCAGCGCATCGCCCTCCAGCCAACGCTCGACATCGTAATGGAAGAACTGCTTGGACCAGATCATGCCAGCAAACGCCTGCCGCGCGATGCTCCGGTCCTCACTGCTTGAGCCGGCGAGCAGGCTGTTGTAGAAGGTGTCGGCGTCGCTGGCGCGTTCGTCGAACACTGCCGTGATGGTTCGAAACGGATTGTCGAGTGCTTCGGCCGACAGCACCAACTCCACGCGTGCGCTGCCACCGGCCGGCACCGCAAGGCGATACCAGGCAGCAGCCTTGCTGCCTTCCGGCTTCGGATTCACCGCAGAAAGCTCGCCCTTGATAACTCGGCGATGAAAAGCGTCCTTGACGAACTCGGACGCGTTTTCCACGCCCCACAGCGCCCCGGCATTGGTTTCATTCTCGGTGAAGAGTAGGTCGGCGGCGGATCGGCCATAGAGGTGATAGCGGCCGAGCGTGGCGTGCTCGGCCCGCAGCGCCCAGGCGCTGCCCTTGGGCGCCGTAATGGACACGATCCGCGGCTTGCCATTGGCCGCACCGTCCTCGCTCCACGACCAATCGTTGCGGAACCAAAGCGTTGGGAGCAGGGTGAGGTCCGCCGCTTCCGGGCCGCGATTGTGCACATCGATGCGGATGTGGATTTCCTGATCGCTCTTCTTCGCGTATTGGACATCGACGTCGAAATAGCGGCTGTCATCGAAGATGCCCGTGTCGAGCAGGCCGAACGGCGGATCGAGCCGGGTGCGCCGGGCGTTTTCGTCCACGAGCCGGGAGTAAGGGTACTCGGCGTGCGGATACTTGTAGAGATAGCGCAGGAAACTATGAGATGGCGTCGCGTCGGTATAGAAATAGCATTCCTTGACGTCCTCGCCATGGTTACCCTGGTTGCCAGTCAGTCCAAACGCACGTTCTTTTAGAATAGGATCATTTCCGTTCCACAGTGCGAGGGCGAAGCAGAGACGTTGCTGCTCGTCGCACAGGCCGCCCAGTCCGTCTTCGTTCCAGCGATAGGCACGGGAACGCGACTGCTCGTGGTCGAAATGCTCCCAGGCATTACCAAAGGGACTGTAATCCTCGCGCACGGTACCCCAGGCGCGCTCGGCAAGGTAGGGACCCCACAAGCGCCAGTTGGACTCGCCAGTACGCTGCTGCTGTAGACGGATTTGTTCCTGGTTCACTGCATCGCTCCGGGGTCTATGTGGAAAAGGGTTAAGCAGCGTCACTCACGCGGCGCTGTTCTCGTTTGGCGCGTTCCAGTCGCCACCATGCTTCCAGCGCGCAGGCCACCGACCAGGCCTGCACGGGCGCACCGCGGGGATGGTGCGGGGCTTGCCCGTCGAATATTTCACTGACACTGCCCAGACCTGCGTCGGCGAGGTGTTCTCGCAGCGCGCACAGCCGCTGCTGTGCAGCTTCGGCATCGCCATACACGCGAAACTCGGCCAGTGCGTAGTGCGCGAGCAGCCAGCTCCAGACAGGCCCTTGGTGGTAGCCACCGTCGCGCTCATACACTCCGCCGAGATACTGCGTGCGGTAGTCACCATGACGTGGCGACAGCGAGCGCAGCCCGAACGAGGTGAACAGTTCGCGGCCGCAAACGCCGACGACATCGCGCTGCGCCTCTTCATCAAGCGGGCTGAACGGCAGGCTTACGGCGAAGATTTGGTTTGGCCTAACGCTAGCGTCGTTGCCCGCGGGGCCATCCAGCACGTCGTATAAGCCACCGTGCTCCAGGTTGCGGAAGCGAGCGAATCCGGCGCGTGTCTGCTTTGCGCACTTGCGCCAGGCGTCTGTCGGCTTGCCAAGTTGTTCGGCGAACCACGCGAGTGATTCGAGCGCGTTGTACCAGAGCGCGTTGATCTCCACGGGCTTGCCGATGCGTGGCGTCACGACCCAGTCACCAACCTTTGCGTCCATCCATGTGAGTTGCACGCCCGGCTCGCCGGCGCGCAGAAGGCCGTCGGACTCGTCAACGCGGATCCCGTGGCGCGTGCCACGCTGATGCCAAGAGACGATGTCCTGGAGAAGCGGGAAAATGTTCCGGACCGACGTCAGGTCGCCAGTGGTGTCGAGATAAGCACGCCATGCCTCGATGTACCAAAGCGCTGCATCGACCGTGTTGTACTCGGGTTCCGCGCCGCTGCCCGGGAAGACGTTCGGCAGCATGCCGTGATCGACGAAGCGGGCGAACGTATTGAGGATACGGCGAGCACTGTCGTACCGACCGGTGGCCAACGTCAGGCCGGGCAAAGCGATCATCGTGTCGCGACCCCAGTCGCCGAACCAAGGATAGCCGGCTATCACCGACTCGCCCAACGGCTCATCGGCCAGTGGTCGCGCGAACACAAAACTATCAGCGCCGAGCAGCATTTGGTCTATCCAGTCGGGCGCGTCTATGACCTCGGGCACCTGAGTGCGCGCGCGGCGCAGTTGCGTCAAGTCGTGGGCGCGGAAGCGACGCATGGCCTCTTCCAGATAGGGCGACGCGTCTTCGCTCAGGGACAAGACGAGGCCGACCCATTCGTTAGGACGCAAGTCGAGCTCGATGTTGCCCGCGCAAAGGTGGCTGTCACGGTCGTCAAGGCCGCGTTCGCGCTCGGCTGACAGATCGAAATCCGTGTACCACTTGTCGTCGAGGGTAATGCGGCCGCCACGCGCCTGTGCCGAAAGCGTGAACCAGTTCGGATGGATGACGCGTAGACGGCTGCTATCGCCCTCGATGATCGGCGCGAATTGGTCGCGCCGGGTCGTGCCATGATGATCCCGTGCATTGACCAGCAGCCGAACCTGCAACTTGGCGTCGCGCGCGTCCGTCGCAGGGTTGGCCTCGCGGCGAAATGCCACGTAAGTGGTGTGCGCGCCCGGTTCCATCCAGATTCGCATCTCGATCACAGTGTCGGCGATCACGTAGCGCCACACTGGCATGCGGCCATCCAGGTGAAAGGATTCGATGTGCACATGACCCGCCGGATTCACGGCACCGCTGGCCCAGCGATTGGAGAATAGCGGGTGTTCGACTCCGTCCAGGATCAAGGTGCTGTCGGCCTTGGCGGCCATGAGCACGCGACCGAGCGGCGGGTTAACCGGTGCCACCAGCAAGCCGTGGTAGCGGCGCGTCAGCGTGCCGGCAATCGTGCCGGCAGCGTACGCGCCCAATCCGTTCGACAACCACCACTCGCGGCGTTCGGCCTGCACCAGGTCGCCACAGATGTCGCGACCGAAACGAACGTAGTTGGGCAGTTCGGGTTTCATGGCAAAGTTCCTTGGGCGAGAAGACGATCTGCGGCACGCAGGGCCCACGCGTAGATGGTGAGAGCGGGATTCAGTCGTCCGATGCGCGGTAAAACGCTGCCGTCGGCGACGATCAGGTTTTTCAATCCATGGACACGGCCATAGCTGTCCACGGCCGAGCAAGCGGGATCGTCACCGGCAACCAACGTGCCGCAAGCATGCGCGGTCCCGCCAGCCGGAATGACGTGTTTAAACGAGATCAGGCCGGCACTAAGTAGACGGCGCCGGAAGGAACAGACCATGCGTTGGTGCTCGCTGAACTGCGGCGAACGCTCGGGTTGGTAGTCCAGACGCGGTTGTCCCGAAGCACCCTCACTAACGCGATTAAGTAGATCAGAACTATCCTCAGTCTGAAGGAAAAAACCATAGACCCGCTCGGCGAAAAATTCGACCAGCCAGCGCGGCAACACCTTAGGCAGCTGCGCACGCACGATGTCGCGATCGATCCAGCCACCCAGAGGCTGAACGCTTGAATGTCGAAATTCCGGATTCAGGAACAACAGCGTCTTTCGTAGGAGGTCGCGCTGCGGCCGATACGAGAATCCGAGAACGGCAGTGAGCAAATGCCGCTTGTAGTTGCCGCCTACGGATGTTGGCGTCGGCAGCATTGCGCCGGGGCGATGCGTTTGCTGGAACCGCTGGAGCAACCGCGGCGAATGCAGCGCACCTGCGGCCAGCACGACATGGCGCGCGTGGAACACGCTGCCGTCGAGGCAACGTACACCGGCAATTCGATCCGTCTGCTCCGGATCGGGCAATAGGGCGTCGACCGGCATATCGGTCAGCACGGTCAGACTGCTGCTGGCCAGGTCCAGCAATCGATGCTGTGCGTCGGACTTGAGCCCGCCCGGGAGCGCGTAGCCGTCGAAGTGCGTCGCGGAGTGTCCGTCGTTGATGATCCGCGATGCCAATGCAAGCGGGATCGGCGCAGCATCCCACCCTCCGGAACCGTTGGTCACCCGCGCCGAGATTCGCACCAGGTCTGCTTCCGTTGCAAACGTGTGCAATCCAAGCAGTTGTTCCGCTTCACAGTAGTACGGCTCGATGTCTTCAAGCGTGATCGGCCAGGCGAGTAAGCCGCGTTCGGTATCGCCCGCGAACTCATGAGCCGCGAATCGAAGGAGCGCCGCGCCATACCAACGTGTCTTGCCGCCGAGGTTGAAGCATTCTTCCGGCACGAACTGTCCGTTCGCACCCAGCTGCCACGATTCGCGACTCTTGAATCGACCTTTGCCCAACACCACCTCGGGATCCGTCGTGCTGCCGTCATCCGGCAAGCGTTCGCCCTTCTCCAGTAGCAATACGCTCCAACCCGCTTGCGCGAGTCGATAGGCGGATGCCGCCCCGCCGGCACCGGAACCGACAACAATCGCGTCGTAGAGGAGAATCGTGGTCATAACGGATTCCGCTTCCCGGCTGCGTCAACGAGCCTGGCCAGCGAGCGCAGCAGCGGGTCGCCCGGTCTCATTTCAGCCTCCCTTTTCGAAGCCCGGATACAGCGTCATGCCGCCGTCGACGTAAAGCGTCGCGCCGGTGATGTAGTCGGATGCGTCCGAAGCCAGCCAGACCACCGCTCTGGCGATGTCGCTGGGAACGCCGACGCGACCATACGGAATCAGTTCGAGCAACTCGGCTTCCTTTTCCGGTGTGTCCCAGGCTGATTTGTTGATCGGCGTCTTGATCGCGCCCGGCGATACCGCGTTTACCCGGATCATTTGCGCAGCCAGTTCTTGCGCCATGGATTTCATCAGCAGCGAAACACCGCCCTTTGACGCGGCATAGTTGACGTGGCCAGCCCAGGGGATCAGGTCGTGCACCGAGGACATGCATATGATCTTGCCCATCGCGCGGGACAAGCTCGGCTGCAACCCGCGGCGCAGGAACTCACGCGCCGCGGCGCGCGAGCACAGGAACTGTCCGGTGAGGTTGGCAGCGATCACCTTGTCCCAATCGGCGAGGCTCATGTCCACCAGCCGTGCGTCTCGCTGCACGCCGGCGTTGTTGACGACGATGTCGAGACTGCCAAATGCGCCAACGGCTTCGGCGAACATCGCCTCGACCTCGGCTTCGTTGGCGACGTCAGCGCGCACGCCGATAGCAACACCGCCGGCCTTCTGGATTTCCCGGATCAGCGCCTCGGTTCTTTCCGGGGCGTTTACATAATTAATCGCGACCTGAGCGCCAGCTGCAGCCAACTCACGTGCGATCTCGGCGCCGATTCCGGAATTGGCTCCGGTTACCAGCGCGCGCTGGCCTTCGAGGGGTCCCGCGCTGCTCTGGGCCACGGTCGGCGCGCATTGCAAATTCATGGAAGTCTCCGGGGTGTGGTTCATGGTGCAACTCACTTCAAGCGAAAGCGCTTGGATACGAAGTGGTCGATGGAAAGGATTCCTGGACCTCTGAGAACCAGCGTCAGCAGGACCAAACCCCAAATGAGGTGCATGGCCAAGCCCGCTGGTTCCAGTGCCGGGTAGGAAATAACGGCGACGCAATTGAGGATGAATAGACCGGCCGCGGCGATGCGCCCGAAGATGCCTGTAACCAGGAGTACCGGCAGGATGAGTTCACCGCCAACAGCCATCGCGGCAGCAACGTTTGGCGGCAGAAGCGGCACCTGGTATTCGTAGGTAAACAGCTGAACGGTGGTTTCAAAGCTCTGAATCTTGCTCAATCCAGAATCCCAGAAAGCTTTCGCGACCCAGATGCGCAACAGCAGGTCACCTATTGGCGCCAGCCAGTCGGCGAGCCGATAGGCGCTGCGCCAGAACCCAAAGAATCGGTTCAGCGGCCGCGGGGCGGAAGAGTCACTGGCAACACTCATCAACTGTCTCCTTGGTTATCTGGTAAGAACGCAATGACCAGCCGGTCAGCGCGCCGTGGCGGATGAACTTGTCCAGGCAAACACCAAGATCGAGTTCGGGGTCGATGCTACTGGCCGCTTCGTACGCCGCGACCAAATCGTCGTTACCTACGCAGCCCGCCAGGAACGCGTAGTCGCCGCTGCCGATTGGCAGAATTTCCACTTGCAGGTCTCGTTGATGCACCAGCAAGTGAACGCCGCCAGCGTCAAGCGAAACGCCGACGTCGCCGGCGTTATCCTGATTCGCGTTCCAGATTTGGAGGATTGGATAGTTCGAAGCCAGCAAGCGGGACGCGGTATTGATGTGCAGTCGTACCTGATCGGGTGGCAATGCGACCAACGCGGCGAGCGCCTCGGCGCCGAAGGGCCCGGACGCAGGCGCCTGATATACCTCGTGCAATGCCCATTCCAAACGGGCGAGGTCGGCCAGATACGGCAATTGATGCAGGGCCAGGTGCTCCTCAATGAATTCGGCGAAGCCGGCGCCGTAGTCTTCCAGGTTGCCGCTGACCGAAGGGGTCTGCGCGACATACATGCGTGCGAGGTAGCGAAAGTAATCGTCTCCGACCAACCGCACCACGACCGGATAGGTCGCCTCCAGGGCTTTGGACAATGCCATCTGGATGTTGTTGCGGTAGATGTCCATGCGCGCGGCTGGAGTCAGACCGCGCGCTTCGACGAAAGCCAAAGGGCGATTGGACGACGCCCGATCAAGAATCGCCTCTAGGAACTGGCGCTGCAAGCTACGCAGGTTCGACATCACGCGCCTCCAGAACATTGTTCGCGCGCCGCCGCTCGTCGTCGAGTACCGACAACGCCGGCAGGTCGCTGTCCCATTCGATCAACGTCGGCGTTGGGCCGTAGCGATCGATCGCAAACTCGAACAGTGCCCATACGTCCGGACAGACCCGTTGATCGTGACTGTCAATCAGGATTTCGCCGCCCTCGACGGCGACACGGGTATGCCCGGCGAGATGGATTTCTTTCACCTTCTCAGCCGGGATTTCGCGCAAATAGGCGTGCGCGTCGAACCCGTGGTTGTGCGATGACACATAAACGTTGTTAACGTCCAGCAGCAGGTCGCAACCGGAACGCTGGGCGAGTTCGCGCAAGAACTCCCATTCGGGAATCTCCGCGTGAGTGTAATCAAGGTAGCTGGAGATATTTTCGACCAGGAGGGTACGTCCGAGGAAGTCTTGGACCTGGCCGATTCGTGAGATGACGTGATCAAGTGCTTCGCGGGTATATGGGAGCGGCAGCAGGTCATTGAGGTAATGCCCGCTGATCGAGCTCCAGCACAGGTGTTCGGACACCAGCGCAGGTTGGTAACGCGTGATGCTCGCCTTGAGCCTGGCCAAGTGCGTCTGATCCAGCGCGTCCGTCGAGCCCAGCGACAAGCCGACGCCATGCAGCGACAAAGCGTAGTTCTCGCGCACGCGCTCAAGAACGTGCGCCGGCACACCGCCCGGCGAGAAATAGTTCTCGCTGTGCACTTCCAGCCAGCCCAACGCCGGACGCTCGCTCAGCACCTGCCCGATATGGGGGGGCCTTAGGCCGATGCCGGCAAGAGCGGGGAGCGAGGATCGGTTGGAACTGCGGGACGGTGTGCCGGTCACGAGCTTAGCCCTGCTTGGGGTTCAGGCTGGCAACGGTGTTCAGGGCACCGCGACCAGTCGAGGCCATCCCTTTCGTGAGACTGGCGCCTACGATGCGCTCGCAGGTACCCTTTGGCAGGTAGATCCAACCCTCCGGATCATTGTCGGTTTTGACATTGCCGGAACAGGCGTTCTTGGAAGTCTGGCAGTCGTTCTTGCCAGCCTTGGCAATGCCATAGCACTTCTCCGGGGCAGCCTCGGCGGCTGCGCTTGCCTGGCTGGCGGCGAATACGAAAAGGCCGGCCAGCGCCGAGCTGATGATCGTCTTGCTGTTCATGGTTTTCCCTCGTTGGTTTTGTTGACAGGTCCACCGAGCAATTCGGCGGGCGGCCCGGAACTGAGCTGCAAGAGCTTTAATGCAACGGCCGTGCCACGCGTACCGAGCCATTGCAACGAATACGAAAAGCGCTGTGAAACAATGACTTAGATAAGAATCCCAGACCGATGGCCGGGCGCCGCGCGCAACGCAGGCCGCAACCCACAACGGCGCCGCAAGAGTTGGTGGTGGGGAGGTCCCCTCAGGCCTGGGGGATCTGCTTGGCGCTTGTTTCGGCGGGTGCCGACGACATCGCGGCGGTGGTCATCTCCCGTTCGCCGGTGATCAGCCGATCGCCGGTTTGGCGGGAGAAATAGCGCCAGGCCCACTGCACGAAAACGCGCATTTGCTTTTCCGGCTGGATAAGCGAACGGATGTGTACGAGCGCCCACAGCCACCAAGCGACGATGCCAGTCACTTGGAAGATGCGTAGGTCGCCGACCGCATGGTTGCGACCCACAACGGCCATGCAGCCTTGGTCGCGATAGCGAAAAGCAGCGATCGGCTTGCCTCTGCGGCGGCGATGCAACAAATGAGCCACGTATCGCCCCATCTGGATCGCGGCCGGTGCCAAGCCAGGTACGGTCTTGTCGACGCCATTCTTGCATTGGGCCAGGTCACCAATCACGAAGATCTCGGGGAATCCCGCCAACGACAAGTCGGCATTCACTGGTAGTCGCCCGCTGCGATCAGTTACCGTCCCGGTGCGTTGCGCAAGCACCGTGCCGAAGCCGGACGCCTGCACGCCGGCGGCCCAAAGAATCGTGCTTGCATCGATTCGCTCGCTGGACCCGTCACGCCGGCAAAATACGTAGTCGGCCTCGATGGCCGTCACGGAGGTGTCGGTCATCACGATAACGCCCAGTTCTTCCAACGAGGCGTGCGCCGATTTGCGCAGTGGCTCCGGCATGTTGGGCAGGATTTGCGGTGCCCCTTCGATCAGGTAAATGCGCGACAGCCGCGGATCGATGCTGCGATAGTCGCCACTCATGTGTCGCATGGTCAGCTCCGCGAGCGCCCCGGCGAGTTCGACGCCGGTAGGGCCGGCACCGACCACGATGAAATTCATCAGGGTTCGGCGTCGGCTCGCGTCGGTTTCCAACTCGGCCAGTTCCAGCGCGCGGAAGATACGGCGACGCATCTCCAGCGCGTGCTCCAGTGTCTTCAGTCCAGGCGCATGCTTCGACCACTGCTCCATGCCGAAATACGAATGCTGTACGCCGGTGGCGGCAATCAGGATGTCATAGGTGAGTTCGCCACGATCATGCGTGATCGTTCGCCGGTGCGGATCAATATCACGAACGCCGGCCATCAACACGCGCACGTTGTCCTGACCGCGCAGCACCAGGCGGTAGGGCGTGGCGATATCCCCGGTGGTTAGCATGCCGGCGGCGACCTGGTACAGCAGCGGCTGGAACGTGTGGAAGTTCCGTTGATCGAGCAAGGTCACGTCGTAGCCGCCGCCGCCGAGTTCACGCGCAGCGGACAATCCGCCGAAGCCGCCGCCAACGATAGCGACGTGTGGTCTGTCCATGGCGCTTGTCCTGATATCGATTGGAAGGCACGAGCGGCTCGCCGGCCGTCGCAATGGACAAATCGGCGGCCCGCAGCGGCGTTGGGATCAATTCGTCCCGGCGATCGGGCGTACACCGGTGGTGCTGAAGCGCATCCGGTACAAGCGATCTTGCGAGGTCAGGTACAGGGTCATCCCGTCGGCACCGCCCCAAGCGAAGTTGTGCGGATGCCGCGGCAACACGACCGTGCCAAGCAACTTGCCGCTCGGACCGAAGATCGACAGGCCGCCGGGGCCGGAGACAAAGACATTGCCGGCTTGATCGACCTTTATGCCGTCGATGGCATCCTCGCCGGGGATCGAAGTCAAATCGTAGAACAGTTGGCCCGCGCCGATCGTGCCGTCGGCTTTCACCGGATAGCGAACAACAGCTTTGTGCTGGTCGTTCCAGTCACCAACGTAGAGGAATTGTTCGTCCGGCGAAAAGGCAATGCCATTAGGGCCCTGGAGTTCATCGGTGAGCAGCGTTACCTCGCCGTCCTTGGCGCGATAGACGCCTTGACTCGGCAGTTCCTTGCGCGGGTCGGCGGCGAATTTAGGCAGGCCGAAGAACGGATCGGTGAAGTAAACCGAACCGTCTGACTTGTAGACGAGGTCATTGGGACTGTTGAACCGCTTGCCCTGGTAACGATCAGCGAGAACGGTCAATTTGCCGTCCTCTTCGAGCCGCACCACGCGTCGTTCGCCGTGCTGATCGAAGGTCAGTCGGCCTTGGCGATCAAAGGTGATTCCGTTGGAACCGGGTTGGCGGTATTCGGCGATGTCGGCGCCGTGATAACCGCTCTTCTCGCGAAACACCGAAAGCCCATCGCTGTCGCTGTAGCGATAAATGCGGTTGGCATTCGGATCAGAAAACAGCAGATGGCCGTCCTCGCCACCCACCCAGACCGGGCCTTCGGTGAACTGGAATCCTTCGGCCAACTTGAAAGCCTTGGGATTGGCCGGAACGATCGCGTCGATGGCCGGATCGTGGCGAATGACCTCGACGTTGACTTCCTGCGGCGGCACCGCGAACGGCAAGGCGACGTCGGCATTGTGGAACTCGAGCTTGGCGTCGCGGATATAGACGTAATTGGTCGGCGGGCGCGACAGCGGGCCGTTGGCACCAAAGATGGCGATTTGGATCTGCTGACCGGGATGTACGCCGCGGCCGATGACGAGGCGATTGCTCGCGTTCCAGCCGGCGATGACGGACCCACCGCTCTGCCCAGCGGCGCGCGGCAACTCGCCGTCCACCCAGATCTCCGCGTAATCGTCGAGCGACGTTTCCATAACGAGCGTCGACCCAGTGGTTGCCTGTCCGGCAATCATTTCCGGCACGGTCACCTGGACGCGGTACCAGTTGAAGCTCAGGCGACCATCACCGCGACGCGAAGACAAGCTGTCGGCGGCAATGACGGGCCACGACGAATCGTCGAATTGCGCCGCGCCAGCAAATGGGGAAACATCCATGGTCGCCACCGCCTGCGTTCCCGGCTGGCCATCCGGACCGGCCGCCCTGAACGTCGCGTCGACAACCTCCGCTTGGTGATAACGCCACTGGGCCCCGACCACCGCGGCGCCATCCTTGGTCGCCAGATCCACGCTCGCAAAAGCATCACTCGCAGCCGGGACGGGAATGACCACTGCCTTGCCGAAAGCCAACCCAGGCAATATAAGCAACAGCGCAAGCATGCGGATGGACGTATTCACTTGGCAATCTCCGGAGCCGCAATGGGCTTGACGGTAAAATAGAGGAAGGGACCAGACACCGACTTGAACCAGTGTGGGGTGTTTGCGGGCACGACGATCACGTCTCCTGCGGATACCGTTTGCTGCTTGCCATCGACGATGCCGGTGGCACGAGTCTCGTCAGCCGATATGGCGTAGGGAGAGAGCATTCTTCCACCGGTCACGAACTCGGCCTGGCCGCTGACGACGTAGAAAACATCGGTCTCTCGCGCGTGCACTTCCGCATCACCGGTCTTGTCGCGCCGGCTGGCGATTACACGATAGTGCTCGTTTTCGAGCAGTGCCGCGCCGGTCGAGAACGCCGTAGCTACTTCCGCCGCAGGGAAATAGCTGGCCGATCGGCTGTCGGTATTCTCGGCAACGACAGTGCTGGCGATCAACGCCATCAGCGCCGCCGATATGACATACGGCAGAACCCGAATCGATCTCACGGTGTGCTCTCCATGATCATCAGCGCTTGCCGTCAGCGAGCAGCGTGTGGGCCGCGTTGGCCGCAGCTTCGGCGATGGCGGTGTCCTGTTGCGCGTTACTCGCACCTGAGACGCCGATCGCGCCAACGATCTGGCCGTCGATGTCGAGCGGGACGCCGCCCTGCAGTGGCGTGAAGTCATCCAGGGACGCCATCGCGGTGCGCCCGCCGTTGATGGTGTCTTCGAGTGCTTTGGTTGGTTTCTTGAACAGTGCGGCAGTGCGGGCTTTTCCGGTAGATACCCGGCTGCCGGCGGCGAAGGTGTTATCGAGACGTTCCAGATAGATGAGATTGCCTCCGGCGTCGACGATCGCAATGGCGGCGCCGGGCGCGCCAAGTCGCTTGGCCTCGGCCGCTGCCAGCGCGGCGACCTGTTTTGCAGCATCGAGTGTCAAAACGCGGTGCTGTGGCAATTCCGCATGTGCAACGCCGAACGCCAGCATCAGGCTGGTGGCGACGATTCGACCTGTGATTCTCATCATGGCTGTCCGTTCCTGTGAATGGGATGACGTGCCAGTCCCGGCATGCGCCGGGACCGGCTGTCATTGGTGACTTAGGCCTTCGGCGGCACAACGGTGTTGGCGGCCGTGGTGACGCGGGCGCCGGCGATCTTGCCGCAGGTGCCGATCGGCACGTAGATCCACGCTTCCGGGTTCTTGTCGGTCTCGACATGTCCATGGCAAGCGTTCTTCGAGGTCGCGCAATCGTTCTTGCCCGCCTTGATGACGCCCGCGCACTTTTCCTGGCCATCACCTTCGGCCGCGAAAGCCACGCTGACGGTGGTCAACGCACCAAGCGCCAACAGCCCGGTGAGAGCCGACTGGACGATGATTTTGCTGTTCTTCATTTTTTGGGTCCTTGCTGGGAGGAAGTTCACCGCGCAACCGAAATGGTGCGCGACGCCGCCGGGGTGACCGACGCATAGCTGATCAAGCAATTCCCGCGCCAACGGTTGAAGACGCCCAAGAGATATCTACAAACCCATGTAAACCAATAACCTGCGTGCCCTCGCAGGGTGCCGAGGCAGCTCGGACCCGCGGCCGCGATCCACCAGCGATGGCGGTGCCACCACAAATGGTGGTGGCCGGGTGCACGCTGCAATCGTCTGTGAGAGCGCCGTCCAACAACGACCAGACACAAGGGCAACCGTCCGTTGCGCGTCGCCACCACGGTAATTGGCGGCGACCGCAATCGACGGTGGCGATCACGGTTGCCGCGGACGCAACGACCGGCAGTCGCGCCGCGTAACCTGCTGTTTTCATGAACTCAGCGGGGCAGCAACGGCAAGGGCATGGTTTGGCACTGTACTTGCACGTCTTACGCGTCAGGGTTGAGCCCGTATCGACCGCCAGGGCCGGACCGGGTCAGCGGGGACACTGAAGGCCAGTGTCTTGACTCAGCCGTCCGCCAAGTCGGGACAGAGCCCCTCCATGTTCTGAAGGATGCAACATCATGCCTACGCGCCGCCGAGTCTCACCGATGCGTCTGTGGCTGCTGCTGTTGTTGCTGGCATGCAGTGCAATTGCGAACGCCCAACCCGAAGTCGTCGGAATCAAGCGAATCACGCTGACCGTTGCCGACACCGCGCGTAGCGAGGCGTTCTATCGCGACGGCCTCGGTTTCGAGACAGTGGCCGTGCAGGAAATCGACGATCCAGCAATGGCGCATCTGCTCGGCGTCGAGGACGCGCGTATCCACAGCATCGTCATGCGGCTTGGCGACGAGGAGGTCGAACTTCAGCAGTACGCGGCGCCAGGCAAGCGATATCCGAACGACAACCGCAGCCCGGACCTGTGGTTCCAGCACTTCGCGATCATTGTCTCGGACATGCCGCGCGCCTACGAGCACTTGCGCAAGGCCGTATCGTTCGTTCCGATCTCGCGCGGAGGCCCACAGACGCTACCACCCGAGAATGGCCACGTCCGCGCCTTTAAGTTCCGCGATCCTGACGGGCATCCGCTGGAGCTGCTCTACTTCCCGCCTGGTGTCGGCCGGCCGCAGTGGAGCGTGGATGCCGGTGCGCCACTATTCCTTGGCATCGACCATTCCGCCATTTCAGTCAGCAGCACACCCGCGAGCGTGCATTTTTATCGCGATCTGCTCGGCCTGCATTCGACCTATGCGATCACCAACCGCGGCCCGACCCAAGAGAACCTGGATGGCACGTTCAATGCCGTTGTGGAGATTACCGGCCTGAGAGGAACAAGCGACGCCGGCCCGGGGGTAGAGTTTCTGGAATACCGCACGCCGCCGGTGGCAAGGCCTGCGCCGCCGGATACGGCCAGCAACGATATCGTCCATGCCCGGCTGGGCTTTTCCGTCCGCGAGCTGAATGATCTGGCAGAGCAGCTCTACCTCGCGCGGGTTCCGTTCATTTCGCCGGGTGTGGTAAAGCTCGATCGTGCGACCTACGGCTACGAAAAGGCGGCGCTGGTCAGGGACCCCGATGGCCACGCCATACTCCTCGTCGAGTAAGGCAGCCTCAGACTGCCGCGCCGCGTGTCGGTTTGCCGATACCCAGCAGCTTCATGCGGTAGCGCAGCGTGCTCGGCTTCAAGCCGAGTATTGCGGCCGCGCCCTGAGCGCCTTCGATGACACCGGCGCAGTCGTTGAGCACGCTGAGCACGTACTGCCTGCTCACCTCGTCCAACGTACCAGACAGGGGTTTGGCCTTGTTTTCCGGAACTATGCCGAGCAACGCGTCCTGGATCTCCAGCACCGGCCCCGAGGACAGGATCGCGGAGCGCTCGATGATGTTCTGCAGTTCGCGCACGTTGCCAGGCCAGTCGTAACGGCGCAGGCGCTCCATCGACAGGGGAGCCACGCCATCAATGGGCTTGCCCAGTTTTCGCGCAAATTTGTCGATGAAAAAATTGACCAGCAGTGGAATATCGCTGCGCCGTTCGCGCAGGCTCGGCACGAGCACGGGAAAGACGTTGAGCCGGTAGTAAAGGTCCGCGCGGAAGGTGCCGGCCGTGACCATTTCGGCGAGATTGCGGTTGGTCGCTGCGATCACTTGGGCGTCCACCTTGATCGACTTGCCGCCACCGACCCGTTCGAAAGACTGATCCTGCAGCACACGCAACAACTTGGCCTGCGCCGCCGGCGACAGTTCCCCGACTTCATCCAGAAAGATAGTGCCGCCATCGGCAAGCTCAAAACGGCCGCGGCGCTGATTGGTGGCACCGGTGAACGCGCCGCGCTCATGGCCGAAAAGTTCACTCTCGATCAGCTCGCTTGGCAAGGCGGCGCAATTGACCACGACCAAGGGGCGCGTCTTGCGCCGGCCTTGCTGGTGCAACGCGCAGGCAATGACCTCCTTGCCGGTGCCGGTCTCGCCCATCAGCAGGACCGTGGCATCCGTATCGGCAACCTTCGCCAGCGCGCTGAACAGTTCCTGCATCGGGGCCGACTCGCCAATTACTCCGACCAGGCCCCGCTGTCGCTGCAAGACTTCCTGCAGGATCACGTTTTCCAACTGCAGGGTACGTATCGCGGTTTCGGCCTTGGCGCGCTCGTTGATGTCGCGCAGGATGATCGTGTACTGGGTCTGTTTGTCGATCTGCACTGGCGAAATGGTCGCTTCGAGCGGAAATTCGGTGCCATCGGCGCGCAATCCGGTCAGGCCTTCCGGCACCCACGTCTGCTGCGGCGCATCGTTGTCCCCGCCGCCGCCCAAATAGCCGTTGAGCAACTTGCGGAAGCGTTTGGAGATGAATCGGTCGATTGGCTGGTCAATGGCCCAAGAGGAATTGCAACGAAAAACTTTCTCCGCGGCACTGTTGAACAGGGTGATGTGGTGCCCCGCATTAATCGTGACGATCGCGTCCATGGCGGTTTCAAGAACACTCGACAAACGCCGTTCGCTGCGCAAGAGAAGGCGTTCGGCCTGCTGGCGCTCCAGCTCCACCGCTGCGCGGGACCCGAATATCTTGAAGATATCGAGATCCCGGGCCACTGTCACCATGGGCTTACAGTCCATCGCTCCGAGATGTCCGAGCACTTCTCCTCGCTGATTGACCACGGGAATCGCGAGGTAACTCTCGATGCCTACCTCCGCCAGTTCAGGGTGAAGAGGGAAAGTGGCCTGCACGTTGTCCGGGTAATAGCCGATTTCGCCGACCAGTACGCTCTCGCACGGCGTGTGGTGCAGATCATATTCGAAGGGTTCGGAAAATTCCTTCCCGTTCCAGTACGCGAGCATGTTGACGCGTGTCTTGACGCTGGTGAACTCGGAGACGAATCCCCAGCGGACGTCGAGCGCGGCCGCGAGCGAGCGCGCGAGCGAACGGAAGAAGGCTTCCCCGCTGTCGTTCGCCGTGCCTTCGGAAATGATTCGGAGGATTCGATCGGCTTGGTCAACCGATGCGACTTTGTTGGCGCGGGCCATTGGCGAGATCCTAAGGAACTACCCGGTCAATATATCAGCGACGACCCGCTGGGTCGTGATGGATTTCGCCGGCCGCAGCACGACGCCGGTCAGGGCGGGCAAGGTCAAGCGAAGCGAGTACGGCTGGCCCTGATGCGGCACATCGTCCGCCGTGAGTTGCAGCAGCCTGGCGGCACCATCGCCACCATACGTTTGCGAATTGGTGTCGACGTCGATGCGATAGGCTCCTGCAGTCGGCACCCCGACGCAATATTGCGATTGGCTCGACAGCCCGAGATTCAGCACGACAACGACATCTTCATTGCCACCTCGACGCAAATAGCTCAGCACCGCATTCGCACGGTCGTCGCAGTCGAGCCACTGGAACCCGCATGGCGAAAATTCATCCCGATGCAATGCTGGGCGACTGACATAGAGGTCGTTGAGGGCGCCGACCAGCCGCTGCATCCCGGCGTGCAGCGGGTACTGCGCCAGCGACCAGTTCAGCGACCGATCATGGTCCCATTCGCTGGTGTCGGCGAACTCGCAGCCCATGAACAGCAGTTTCTTCCCGGGTTGGGTCCACTGATAAAGGTACAACAGGCGCAGGTTAGCGAATCTTTGCCGTTCGTCACCGGGCATCTTGCCAACCATCGGCGACTTGCCATGAACGACCTCGTCATGCGACAGCGCCAGCATGAAATTCTCGCTGTAGGCATAGGTCATTCCGAAGCTGAGTTTCTGCAGCGCGTGCCCGCGATGCACGGGGTCCACCCTGAAAAACTCGAGGGTGTCGTGCATCCAGCCCATATTCCATTTCATGCTGAAGCCCAAACCGCCGTCTTCCACCGGCCGGCTGACCATTGGCCAGGTCGTCGATTCTTCCGCGATCATCAGCGCGCCGGGGAATCGTCCGTGCACGGCGCGATTGAGGTCGCGCAGGAAATCGACCGCTTCAAGATTCTCGCGACCGCCTTCCGAGTTTGTCGTCCACTCGCCGGCCTTGCGCGAGTAGTCGCGGTGAAGCATGGAGGCGACGGCGTCCACGCGCAGGCCATCCAGGTGGTATTCACCGAGCCAATGCATGGCCGACGCCATCAGAAATGCGGCGACCTGCGGATAGCCGTAGTCATAAATGAGAGTGCCCCAGTCGGAATGCGCTCCACGGCGGGGGTCGGCGTGTTCGTACAGCGGCGCGCCATCGTATCCCGCAAGCGCATGGTCGTCGCGAGGGAAATGGGCGGGCACCCAATCGAGGATTACGCCGATGCCATGGCGGTGGCAGTGGTCGACGAAAAAACGAAAGTCGTCCGGCGAACCGAAACGCGACGTCGGCGCGAACAGTCCGGTGGCTTGATAACCCCAGGAAGGATCGTACGGATGTTCGGTAATCGGCAGCAACTCAATGTGCGTGAAACCGAGTCGGCGAACATACTCGACCAGATGCTTGGCCAGGCTGCGGTAGTCGAGCAGACCGCCATCCGCGCTACGCTGCCACGACCCCAGGTGCACTTCGTAGATGGAAATCGGCTGGTTCCGCCAGTCGTCCGCCCGGCGCGCGGCGATCCACGCGCTGTCGCTCCAGCGATAAGCCGAACGTCCGACAGTCACCGATGCGGTCTCGGGACGCAGTTCGCAGGCTTGCGCGTACGGGTCGCTCTTGAGAAACACGTCGCCGCTATCTCGGTTGCGTATCTCGAACTTGTAAATCGCACCAGCACTCAACTCGGGCAGGAAGAGTTCCCAAACGTCGCCGTCGCGCCTGCGCATGGGGTTTCGGCGGCCATCCCAGTCGTTGAATGTGCCGACGACGCTCACTCGCTCGGCATGCGGCGCCCAGGTCGCGAACAGCACGCCGGTGACGCCCTCGACGTCCATGACATGTGCACCCAGCCAGCGGTGGATGTCGAGATGACGGCCTTCGGCAAACAGGTGCAGATCGAATGCCGGGATGATCGTAGGAAAGGAATACGGATCGAACGACTCTCGGACACGTCCGTTGGTATCGGTCCAGCGCAGTCGGTATCGGCCCGCGTTAGCGCTGACGTTGCCCTGCCACTCGAATATCTCGGTACCGGCTATGCGGGAGAATTCGCCGGTTTCTCCGACCAACGTCACTTGTGCAGCGTCGGGAAGATGCACTCTGACGAGCGAGCGTCCATTTTCGTCGCGCGATCCGAGCAAGGCGAAGGGATCATCGTGGCGGCCGTCAAGCAACCGCTGCAGCGCCGCCGCGATCGGATATTGTCTACGCGCATTCTTCACCGAAATAAATCCACTGTCCAAACCTCGATACGGCGTGCGTCGCGACCGAACGGTTCGGCGAGATGCGACTTTTTTGACACCAGAGGCACCACCGTGCCAAGACGAGTCTATACACGTTTTGCTGGTACCGTCGCCCGCACGAAGGTTCAGCCATGAAGGTACTGTTCGCCGCCAGCGAGCTGGCGTCGCTGGCCAAGACCGGCGGGTTGGCCGACGTCGCAGCGGCGCTGCCGAAGGCGCTGTTCGACCTCGGCGTCGACGTTCGCGTGGTTTTGCCCGCGTACCGGGGAACCTTGGAGCGGCTGGTCGCGCCCAGGCGAGTGGTCGAATTTTTCGTCCGCTGGCAACGGTTCACCCTATTCGAGGGCACGCTCCCCGGCGGGAGCATGAAGATCTGGCTGTTGGATTGCCCTGAGCTGTATGCGCGAGATGGCGATCCGTATGGCGACGGTTACGGCAGTGCCTGGAGCGACAATCCTTGGCGCTTCGGATGCTTCGGTGAAGCATGCGCGAGATTGGCTTGCGATGACTTTGGAATTGGCTGGCGAGCGGATCTCGTCCACTGCAACGATTGGCAGACCGGACTGATTCCGGCCTGGCTGTCGCTACGGCCGAATCGTCCGCGGACACTATTCACCATCCATAATCTGGCCTACCAGGGCTGTTTCAGCAGGGACGCATTCACAGCGCTGGGCTTGCCCGAAGAATTGTGGTCGCTCCATGGCGTGGAGTACCACGGCAACTTTTCGTTCATGAAGGCCGGGCTCGCGTTGAGCGACCAATTGACCACCGTCAGCCCCAGCTATGCCGAAGAAATCACCACGCCGGCATTCGGCGAAGGCTTCGACGGACTGTTGCGTCATCGTCGTGGCGTGCTGCGCGGCATCCTCAATGGCATCGACGATGTCATCTGGGACCCTTCGAAAGACCCGCACCTTCCGCGTCGTTACCGATTCATCAGCCTCGGTCGAGGCAAGCGCACCGCCAAACGACAATTGCAGCATGAGTTTGGTCTCGCGCCTGACGACGCCACCCCCTTGGTCGGCGTGGTGGGGCGGCTTGCGCATCAAAAAGGGATGGACCTGGTGCTTGAAGCGGCGTGGCATTTCCTGCATGTCCCGACACAGTTGGTGCTGTTGGCCTCTGGCGACAAGCAGCTGGAAAACGGCTTCGACCACTTGGCAAGGCATTTCCCTGGCCGTGTCGGCGTACGCTTCGCTCACGACGAACGCCTGGCGCACCTGATAGAGGCCGGCGCCGATATTTTTCTCATGCCGTCCCGTTACGAGCCTTGCGGCCTAAACCAGATGTATAGCCAGCGCTACGGAACGATTCCCGTCGTGCGCAGCGTTGGCGGCCTGCGCGATACCGTGGTCGATGCCACGCCTCAGACAATAGCCGATGGCACGGCTACTGGGGTGCGCTTCGACCACGCCGACAGCGGCGGCGTTTTGCATGGGGTTGAGCGCGCGATTGAGCTTTATCGGGACAACGCGACGTGGCGCTCGCTGCAAGGCAATGGCATGCGCCGAGACTTCTCATGGCAGTCGGCGGCAAAGGAGTATGTGAATCTTTACGAGGGGATGCTTGCGGATCATCAACTCTCCGCTTCTCCGCTACGCCCCCCTGCTGCGAGTATCGGTCAGTCTTCGAAGCCGGCCGATCCGCCCGTTGGAAACTGACCAGAAAGTCGAGGAAGGGGATAGTGCCCGGGTACCAGCCGTGACCCGTCGCGCTCGGCGCCCAGGCGTCGCGCAAGCCGGGCAGTAGCTCATCGGCCCAGGCCGGGGCCGACCCCCGGGCTGCGGCACGGCGTGCCCCAAAGGACTTGGCACAGCCAAGGCACAGATTCGCCACAGAAGGAATTGGCGCGCCCGACAGGAGTCGAACCTGTGACCCCCACCTTCGGAGGGTGGTGCTCTATCCAGCTGAGCTACGAGCGCGTACCGGGAATTATGGCACCGAAGCCGGCCCCGGTCTAAGGGCCGGCCTGGTTCAGGGCCGGAATCAGGCGCTGGCGGCGCGCCGCGGTGAGTAGGTGGCCGCGTTGATGCAGGCCAGGATGCTCACCACGAACCAGCCGAAGGGCAGCAGGCTCAGCGTGAGCAACCAGCTCACCACGAAGGCCAGGCAGGCGAACACGAACCAGAACACGGCGGACAGGAAGCGGCCCTGGAACAGCTGGCCCAGCCCGGGGATGAAGAAGCTGGCGATCGCGGCGATGACGTTGCCGGTGGAGCCCTGGCCCTGACTCATGGTTTTGCCTTCCTGTTGCGGTGGTTTGAAGGATTAAAATGAGGCCAGCAACCCGCCCGTTCAAGGGCCAGGCGCGGCGGCCAGCCAGCGCGGGGCGCTCTGCTAGGCTTTGCCGATGTCCTACGAACGCTATTCCCCGCCCGTTCCCGATCCGGTGCCGCCCACTTGGCGGCTGCGGCTGCCGCATTTCTGGCAGCTCATCCGCGGTGACCGGCCGGTGGGCACCCTGCTGCTGCTCTGGCCCACCGCCTGGGCGCTGTGGCTGGCGGCCGGTGGCGTACCGCCGCTGGGAACCCTGCTGATCTTCGTCGCCGGCGTTTGGCTCACCCGCTCGGCCGGCTGCATCATCAATGACTACGCCGACCGCTGGCTGGACCCGCAGGTGGACCGCACCCAGGCCAGGCCGCTGGCGGCCGGCACGGTGTCGCCGCGCGAGGCGCTGGCGCTGTTCGCGGTAATGATGCTGCTGGCCTTCGGCCTGGTGCTGCTGACCAACCGGCTCACGGTGTACCTCAGCGTCGTAGCGGTGTTCCTGGCCGCGACCTACCCCTACCTGAAGCGCTACACCTACCTGCCTCAGGTGTACCTGGGCCTGGCTTTCGGCTGGGGCATACCGATGGCGTTCGCGGCGGTGCAGGGCACGGTGCCGCCGCTGGCCTGGCTGCTGTTTCTGGGCAACCTGCTGTGGACCACCGGCTACGACACCTGGTACGCCATGGTGGATCGCGACGACGACATCCGCGCTGGCGCCAAGTCCACCGCCATCTTGTTTGGCGAGGCAGACCTGGCGGCGCTGGGGATCATCTACGCCGGGTTTTTTTGGGCGATGTGGCTGGTGGGCGCGCGTGCGCCGATGGGCCTGTACTACCAGATTGGCCTGGCGGTCGCGGCCGTCGTGGTGCTGCTGCAGTTCTGGATCGCCCGCGGGCGCGGGCGTGACGAATGTTTCCTGGCGTTCCGGGCCAACCAGTGGGTGGGGCTGGCGGTATTCGCTGGCATCGCCGCGCACTACGCTCTGGCGGAAACCGCGGGCCCGTAAGCCCGCGGCGTGACCGGCTTAGGCGGCTTTGCGCCCGCGCAGCCGGAGGCCGGCGCCGATCTGCAGCGCGCCGTAGAACAGCGAGGCCACGCCAATCCAGATGGCCGCGGCCACCATGGCCCGGGCCGGATTAGCCAGGAACATCACGCCCAGCGCGATCGCCAGCACGCCGCTGAGCGCGATCAGCCATTCGCCCTCGATTTCCTTGCGCACCTTGATGGCGAACAGGATGCGGAACACGCCGGCCACGATCAGCCACGAGGCCAGGAACAGCAGCAGGATGCCGGCGACGGCCAAGGGGTTGGAGACGGCCACCACGCCGAAGACGATGGACGACACGCCGTAAAGCAGCAGCCAGGCCTTGGGCAATTTCACCTTGCCGTCGAACACGGCGAACACGCTGGCCAAGCCCTCGGCCAAAGCCAGCACGCCAAACGCCCAAACCAGCGCCGAGGTGGCGCGCACCGGCTGGTAGAGCAGGTAGAGCCCGAACAGCACGCTGACGATGCCGAAGAAAACCACTACCCACCAGCTGCGTGTAACGCTCGAGACTTCAGTGCTGTTCATGCGGACTCCCCTGGATTGGTCCGGAGATGATGCGGCAAGGCGACCGGCCGTGGATACCCGGCGCCGGGCGTCGCTCAGGGCACCCGCGTGCAAACCCAGACGTCCACCCGCGCCACGCCGGCCCGCTGCAGCGCCAGTGCGGCGGCCTGCGCGGTGGCGCCGGTAGTCATCACGTCATCCACCAGCGCCACGTGGGCAAGGGGCGTGGCCGCCGCCGCGAACGCGCCCTGTACGTTGCCCTGCCGCTCCTCGGCGCCCAGCTCGGACTGTGGCGCGGTGGCGCGAACGCGCCGCAGCAGGTCCGAATGCAGCGGCAGACCCAGCGCCGCCGCCAGTGGCCGCGCCAGCTCCAGCGCCTGGTCGTAGCCGCGCTGGCGCAGGCGGGCGCGGTGCAGCGGCACCGGCACCAGGGCCTGCGGCCGCTCCGCGCTGGCCATCGCGTCCGCCATCAGCGCCGCCAGCACCGCGCCCGCCGCAAGATCGCCGTGGAACTTGAAGCGCAGCAGCAGCCGGTCCACCGGCGCGCGGTAGAACAGCGCCGCGCGGGTGCTTACCTGCCGCGGGGCGTCGGCCAGGCAGAGGCCGCAGTCCTGGCCGCCTGGCGGCAGCGGCAGCGCGCAGCGCGGGCAGCCCGCCCGCGCCCACGGCAGGCCCGCGCGACACGCGCCGCACAGGTCCAGCCGGCCACTGCCCGGTTCACCGCAAAGCAGGCAGCGCGGTGGCATCAGGGCCCACACAAGCCGCTGCGCCAACGCCGGCCACGCCGTCACCGAAACCAGCCTTCGCCGTCAACCCGACGCCGCCGCGTTTGGTTGACAGCCTCGGACATGCTCACCAGACTGCCGCTCTGCGCTGCCGCGCGCCGTCGGGATTTCGCCATGCCTGCTGTCATCCGCCACGATTGGTCGCGCGAGGAAGTCACCGCGCTGTTCGACCTGCCGTTTCCCGAACTGATGGCGCGCGCCGCCGCCGTGCACCGCGAGCGCTTCGATCCCAGCGAAGTGCAGGTGTCCACGCTGCTTTCGGTAAAGACCGGAGGCTGCCCCGAGGACTGCGCTTATTGCCCGCAGGCCGCGCGCTACAGCACCGGCGTGGAAGCGCAGAAGCTGATGGGCCTGGAGGACGTGCTGGTGAAGGCCCGCGCCGCCAAGGCGGCCGGCGCCTCGCGTTTTTGCATGGGCGCCGCCTGGCGCAGCCCCAAGGACCGCGACATCCCGAAAGTGGCGGCGATGATCCGCGAGGTGAAGGCCCTAGGCCTGGAAACCTGCGCCACCCTGGGCATGCTGGAAGGCCACCAGGCGCAGGCCCTGCGCGCCGCCGGCCTGGACTACTACAACCACAACCTGGACACCGCGCCCGAGTTCTACGGCGAGGTGATCCACACCCGCGAGTACCAGGACCGCTTGGACACCCTGGGCCACGTGCGCGACGCCGGCATGAAGACTTGCTGCGGCGGCATCGTCGGCATGGGCGAAACCCGCGGCCAGCGCGCCGGCCTGCTGCAGGCATTGGCCAACCTGCCGGCGCATCCCGATTCGGTGCCGATCAACCGCCTGGTCCAAGTGGAGGGCACGCCGCTGCAGGGCACCGCGCTGCTGGACTCCTTTGAATTCGTGCGCACCGTGGCGGTGGCCCGCGTGCTGATGCCGGCGTCCATGGTGCGGCTGTCGGCCGGCCGCGCCGAGATGAACGACGAGCTGCAGGCGCTGTGTTTCCTGGCCGGCGCCAACTCCATTTTCTACGGCGAGAAGCTGCTGACCACCGGCAACCCCGACGTCGCGGCCGACCAGGCGTTGTTCGAACGCCTGGGCCTGCGGCCGATGCCGCTGGTGCACGAATCCACCACCGTGCACGCCGAGATCGCCGTGCCCGCCAGCCCAGCCTGCGCCGCCTGAGATGGCGCGCACTCGCCTCGCCGAACGGTTAGCGGCGGCCCGCGCACAGCGCCTGGCCACCGCGTCCACCCGCGTGCGCCGCGAAGTGGAAGCGCGCGAAGGCGCGCGCGTGCTTATTGATGGCCGCACCCTCACCAGTTTTTGCAGCAACGACTACCTGGGCCTGAGCCAGCACCTGGACGTAGTAACTGCCCTGCAGGAAGCAGCGGCGTGGCACGGCGTGGGCAGCACCGGTTCGGCCGGCGTCAGCGGGCACCACGCCGAGCACGCCGCGCTGGAGCGCGAAATGGCGCAGTGGCTGGGCTATGAGCGCGGCCTGCTGTTCGGCAGCGGCTACCTGGCCAACCTGGCCGTGCTGCAGTCGCTGCTCGGCGAAGGCGACACCTGCGTGCAGGACAAGTTGAACCACGCCTGCCTCATCGACGGCGCGCGCCTGTCGGGCTGCGAACTCAAGCGCTACCCGCACGGCGACGTGGAGGCGGCGCTGCGCCAGCTGATGTCGCGCCGTGAGGGCGCGGCGGTGCTGGCCACCGACGGCGTGTTTAGCATGGACGGCGACCAGGCCCCGCTGGCCGACCTCGCACTGGTGGCGCGCACGCAGGATGCGCTGCTGTTTGTTGACGACGCGCACGGCATCGGCGTGCTGGGCCCGGAAGGACGCGGCAGCCTGGCGGTGGCCGGCTTGGGCGCGCGCCAAGTGCCGCTGCTTTTGGTGCCGCTGGGCAAGGCCTTCGGCGGACAGGGCGCGATGCTGCTGGGCAACCATGCCTTGATCGGCCACGTGGCGGAAACCGCGCGGCCCTATCTTTTTTCCACTGCGCCGGCGCCGGCGATGGCCGCCGCCATGCGCGTCAGCCTGCGACTGATCCGCAGCCAACCGTGGCGCCGCGCCAAGCTGGCCTCGCTGGTGGCGCGGTTCCGCCGCGGCGCCTCGGCGCTGGGCCTGCCGCTGCAGGAATCATTCACGCCTATTCAGCCGATCGTGCTGGGTGAAAACACACGCGCGCTGGCCATTTCGCGCTCGCTGGAAGTGCAGGGCTATCTGGTCACGGCCATTCGTCCACCTACCGTGCCCGACGGCCAGGCGCGCCTGCGCATCACGCTAGGCGTGGATCACAGCGAGGCCGACGTGAACGGCCTGCTGGCGGCGTTGGCCGAAGCGCTCAGCGCGCGCCCCGACCCGATCAGCGCATGAACCTGTTCCATGAAGTGCGCGGCCAGGGCCCGGCCCTGGTGCTGCTGCACGGTTGGGCCATGCACGCGGGGATTTTCGCGCCGCTGGCGGTGCGGCTGGAAGCGAAGTTCAGCCTGCACCTGGTGGATTTGCCCGGCCACGGACGCAGCCGCAGTGCCGGCGTGCCGCTCACGCTGGATGCGGCGGCCACAGCGGTGGCCGCGGTGGTGCCGGAGCGCGCGCTTTGGTTGGGCTGGTCGCTGGGGGGCTTGGTGGCGCTGCAGGCCGCGGCCACGATTCCGGCGCGCGTGCGCGGTTTGGCGATGATGGCGGCCAGCCCGCGCTTCGTCAGCGCGCCCGATTGGCCGCAGGGCATGGACGCGTCGGTATTCCGCACGTTTGCCAGCGAACTGCAGCGCGACTACCGCGGCACTTTGGACCGTTTCCTGATGCTTGAGGCGCAGGGTTCGGACCACGTGCGCGATGAACTGCGGCAGCTGCGCGCGGAAGTCTTCGCCCACGGCGAGCCCGATGCGGCCGTGCTGTGCGACGGCTTGGCGCTGCTGGAAAGCAGCGACCTGCGCGCGGCGCTGCCCGGGCTGGTGATGCCGAGCGCCTGGGTCGCGGGGCGCAGGGATCGCCTGGTGTCGCCGGCGGCCATGGCGTCAGCGGCAGCGCTGGCGCCGCGCTCGCAAGCGCACATCGTGCAAAGCGGCGGTCATGCGCCGTTCCTCAGCCATGCCGACGAAGTGGCCGAGGCCTTGCTGGCACTGCACGCGGCCTGTTCGCCATGAGTGCGCTTTTCGATCGCCGCCAGCTTCGCCGCGCCTTCGGCCGCGCCGCACCGCAGTACGCGGCCGTGGCGGCCCTGCAGCGCGAGGTGGAGGCGCGCCTGCTGGAGCAACTCGACTATCTGGATGACCGCCAGCCACTGCGAATCCTGGACTTGGGCAGCGGCCCGGGCCGCGCGGCGGGCGCAATGAAAAAACGCTGGCCCAAGGCCGAGGTGATCGCGCTGGATGCCGC
>JANNQY010000403.1:0-18414 GCA_031400995.1 Lysobacteraceae bacterium | reverse complement strand
GCATCGAGGAAGTGCGCGACGTGCTGCTGGAACACCTGGCCCAGCTGCACGCGTTCTACGGCGAAGTGGCCGGCGTGCGCATCGCCCGCAAGCACCTGGGCTGGTATGCGAAGGACCGGCCGGAGAACGCCGCCTTCCGCGCGGTCGTGAACCGGGCCGAGAGCGCCGACGAGCAGGTGCGGCTGACGCGCGAGTACTTCGACGCACTCGCGGCGGGATGAACGAGCGAACCCAATCCTTGGGTCCGGGCGATCAAGCCCGCGCAGTGACTGGCGCAGGGCAATAGGTCTCGAGGTAGCTGCCGTGCGGTGCGAGCTGCCGAAGCTGGCGATCCACGCCGGCGCGTATCGTCTCGAGGAAGCCATTGAGCTCCTCGTCCGGCATCAGCCGCGTCACCGGGTGCCAGCCCTGCGGCTCGACACCCTGCCCCAACATCACCTGCACCCATGAGTTCTCCGCAAACAGCTCATTGGGGACGCGAAACACGCGCGCCGTCTCACGGAACAGGTCGATGCGGTGCTGCAACGTGGACGGAATGGCCATCTCGGCCGCCGCACGCCAAAACGGCGTATCGCGCCGGTTGGTCACGTGGTAATGCAGGATGATGAAGTCGCGGATGTGCACGATCTCGGACGCCGACTGCTGGTTGAATTCAGCGACATCCGAGTTGCTGATTACCGATGGGAAGCACTGCAGCAGGCGGATGATGCTGCGCTGGATCAAGTGGATGTTGGTCGACTCGAGTGGCTCCAGGAAGCCGCCCGAAAGGCCGATTGCCACGCAGTTCTTCTCCCAACACCGCTCGCGCTGCCCGGGGAGGAACCGCAGCAGCCGGGGCTCGAAAAGTGGCTCGCCATCGATGGTGTTGAGCAGGGTCGCGCGCGCCGCGTCGTTGTCGATGAAGCGGCTGGAAAACACGATGCCGTTGCCACCGCGCTGCTGCAGCGGGATCCGCCATTGCCAGCCGGCATCCCCGGCAATGGAGCGCGTGTAGGGCAAGGGCGGCCGCGATACGGCGGTCTGCACGGCAAATGCGCTGTCGCAAAACAGCCAGTGCGACCAGTCTTCATAGCCAACGCCGAGCGTCTCGCCAATAAGCAATCCGCGGAATCCCGTGCAGTCGATGAACAGGTCGCCTTCGATCCGCTCGCCGCTTTCCATCTCCAGCGCTTCAATGTGGCCGTCGTCGGTGCGGGTAGCGACGCGGGCAATCTTGCCCTCGACACGCCGCACGCCAAAGCCTTCGCTGAAGCCGCGCAGGTAGCGCGCATAGCGACCGGCATCAAGGTGGTACGCATAATTGATGCCGCCATTGGGCAGATGGGCGAAGCGCTCCTCCTGCGCGGCGCGCAGCTCGAAGCAGTACTCGCCGTAGTCGCGCGCAAGCCCCCGCTTGTGGCCTTCGAGCCAGAAATGCTGGAAGCCCGCAGTCCAGTGGTCGCGCCCGGTGGTGCCGAAGGAATGGATGTAGTGCTCGCCGCGATCCCGCCAGTTTTCAAAGGCGATGCCAAGCTTGATGGTGGCCTGGGTGGCGGCCATGAATTCCTGCTCGTTGATTTCCAGCAAGCGATGGAAGGTGACCATCGTTGGAATCGTCGCCTCGCCGACGCCGACCGTGCCAATCTCCTCGGATTCGACAAGGACGATGTCGAGCACCTTGCCCAGGGTCTTTGACAGCGCCGCCGCAGTCATCCAGCCGGCCGTCCCGCCGCCCGCGATAACCACGCGACGCACCGTCCGCTCCGCATTCCCCTCGCCCATCACATGCCATCCTCGTTAGTCGTCATTTCTTCATCCGTTGCCTGAGCCGCTCCCGCAGCTCGCCGGCGCGCGTCGCATCCAGTGGGGCTAGCAGCTGCCGCGCGTGCTCCGGGATATGCGCCACCGTGGCGTCGCCAGCCTCGAACACATAGTGCCGGAGCAGGGCGTGCCAGCCAGCGCGCTGGTGGGCGGGCAAGTCGCGGAATGCCAACAGGGCCAGCATCAAGGCGTTCATCGGCGGCTCGTGCCAGTCGGGCACGCCGCGCCACCAGTAGTTCACCAGCACGTTGAAAGCCTCGAGCGCCTCGACGTGGTGCCACCACAGGCTAGGGATGAACAGCGCGTCGCCCGGCCCCAGTTCGAACACGATGGCGTGGCGCATGGCCTCGGCAAAGCGCGGGAAGCGGGCTAGATCCGGCGCCGCGAAGTCAACCAAGCTGATCGCCTGCCCCGCGGGGGTGAGGTCGAGCGGCCCGACGTAGAGGTTGCCCACCTGCTCCGGCGGGAACAGCGTGAAGCGCCGGCGTCCGGCGGCCACGCAGGCCAGGTTGTCGGGCACGTCGTGATGCGCGGCGATCCTGCTGCGATTGCCCAACCACACGCTTGCCAGGGCATCCGCCGGCACGCCGGGATTGGGGTTCTGGGCCTCGAAGCCAGGCAGGTAGCTCGACAGCGTGGCCGAGCCGACATAAACCGTCGGCGGTGACGGATCGGCCTCGAAGCGGCGCAAAGTCTCCAGCACCGACGACAGCGGCGCACGCTCGGGCCGGAAATTGAAGCCGGTCATGCTGTCGTCGTAAAAGATGCGGCCCTGCGTCTCGGGCGGTGCGATTTGCGCCTGCAGGGGCAGGCCCGCATCGAAGCCGGCCAGGTAATCGCGCGCCTCGGCCGCCGAACGTTGCGCCGCTTCGACCAACGGCCAATCCGCAACGAGTCCACGGAACACGCGCGGCGCGGCCAGCCCTGCCAGCGTCTGGGACAAATCGCCGCGCACGTCGTTCGCGTCAGGCATACCGAAGCGTACGCTGGCTGCGCCCAATCAAGGCACGGAACTGGGAAAGCGACGCGATGGCCATGTGGATGGGCAGCAAGTGCCCGTCGCGATGCAGGGCAACCAGCGCATCAGGCGCAAGTCCCGCCAGCCGCTCCTCGTGGATCGTGTAGAAGCCTGTAAGGCGATGGGCGCCAGCGTCGGCCTCACCCACGTCGAGCACGAAGGATTCAAGCAAGTTGTGGTGCAGCAAGGCCTCGACGAACGCGGGCACCGAGGCTATGCCCTCATGCAGGGCGCCCAGCAACGCGCTCATCCGCTCAAGGAAGGGCGTGGTGCCGCCGTGGACGGTGAACAGCGGTTCACCCACCGTTGCGGATACGCGCGGGCTGTCGAGGTCGATGTGCACCGAGGGCGCACCGCCGTCGCGGCCGATCAGAAACGGCTGCCTTTCGACGGCCATGGGCAGGTAGTCCGCATCCCAGTGGCTTCCCTGGAGGAACAGGTTCTCACCCTCGTGGAATCCCAGCAGGGCCAGGGGCAGGAAGTCACCCAAGGCGTTCTTCTGGAACACGATCGGGTAGTGCGCCTGCAGGCTGCGAAACTCGGCGGGAAACGTCAGCGCCGACATCGCGCCGTCGCCGTAGGCCGAACCACGCGCGGTGATGACCCGCAGTTCGCGGTGCAGGGCGGCATCGATGGGTACGTGGCGGCTCATGGTGCTTCCTTCAAATGCGCGGCAGGCCACGCGTTGCGACATGGTCTAGCAAGGCGCGATGCGGCGGAAGCCCGCCCATCCAGCGCCGGCGGCGCTGGTCCACCTCGGCCAGCGCGGCCTCCACTCTCGCGGGGGCGTCGCAGCGGCGCGGTGCACGCGGCTCAGGCTGCACCCCCATGCCGTAAAGCACGTATTGGTAGCTGGCCGCCGTAAATATCTCCTGCGCGCGGGGCAGGTCGTGGCGCGAGGGCGCCTGGCGGCGCCAAGACGCCAGCCCGTCGAGCAAGGCATCGGTCCAGGTGGCCGGATCACGGTGGCGACGCCAGTAGTCGCTGTCGTCGCGCCGCGAGACCGCGTAGTGCAGCTTGAGGAAATCGATCACGCGCTCCCAGCGATAGCGGAACGCGTCGTTGAAGCGCCGCGCAAGCCGCGGCAGGTCGCCGCGTTCGGCTGGGAACTGCTCGGCGAGGGTGCTGGCCGCCAGTTCAACCAGCACCAGGGACGACGCCTCCAGCGGCTCGACGAAGCCGGCCGCGAGGCCAATGCCCACGCAGTTCTTCACCCAGCACTCCCGGCGATATCCGGGTTCCAGCCGGATCTCGCGCGGCGTCAGCGCAAGGCTGTGTTCGGCGGCTCCGGTGCGGCGCGCGTGGTCTAGCAGACGCGCCGCGGCTTCATCATCGCTGCAGTCACGGCTGCTGTAGACATACCCAAGACCACGGCGAGTGGGCAGTCCGATATCCCAGATCCAGCCATGGGGCTGCGCGGTAGAAATGGTCTGGCAGGCCACCGGCGCATCGGGCGCCGGGTAGTCCACCTGCAGGGCAAGCGCCTTGTCATTGAACAGCACACCGGCACAGTCGACCTTCGGCACGCCAAAGTGCCCGCCAAGCAATAAAGAACTCAACCCGCTGCAGTCCACGAAAAGATCGGCATCAAGCCGCCCGTTGTCGCGGGTCTCGAGCCCGGCGATGCCGCCATCGTCCGCCGCCGCTACGCCGACCATGTGGTCCACCACATGGCGCACGCCCAAGCGCTCGACCGCGTGCCGCCGCAGCATTTTCCCGAGTTTTACCGCATCAAGGTGATAGCCGTAGTTCGCGACCGCGGCGTATTCAGGCGTGTTGAACTGCTTGGGCGCGAGGCCCGCCTCGCAGATCGCCGGCTGCGCCGCCACCGCATCCGCAAAGTGCTCCCGGGCACCCCGACGCATCCACGCGCTGGCCGGGTTCAACTCCGGGTAGCCCTCGGGAAGCACGAACGGATGGTAGTACTGGTCCTGCGCGCCGCCGTCAGCCCAGCCGACGAACTTCGAGCCCTGCTTGAACGCAGCGTCGCATTCGCGCACCAGGTCCGACTCGGCGATGCCGATGCCGCGCAGGGTGTCCCGCATGCTCGGCCAGGTGCCTTCGCCAACGCCGATGGCGCCGACGTCGGGCGACTCGAGCACAGTGACCTCGATGCCGCCCTCGCCGCCCAGTTCCGACGCCAGCACGCCGGCCGTCAACCAGCCCGCCGTGCCGCCGCCCAGAATCAGGACCCTGCGCATACAACTTCCTGCGTGCAACACATCAGAAAGTGTAGCGCACCCCAAGCATGTAGCGCGGCCCGGTTTGGGTCGCATAGAGCAACTGCCGTTCATTGCGTCCATGCACGCGCTGGGTTTCATCCGTGAGGTTGATGCCCTCCAGCGAAAAGACCAGCTGGTCGCTGAACGAGTAGCTCACGTTCATGTCGAACTGGCCGTAGGCCTCCACGTAGTTCGGGTTGGGGCCTGCACCATCGAAGCGACCAGAAAGGAACTCGTCCCGCCAGTTGTAGGCCAGGCGCACCTGCCACGGTCCCTGCTCGTAGAAACCGACCAAGTTGGCCGAATCGCTCACGCCTTCCAGCGCGAACTGCTCGCCGATCACTGCGTTGTCATACTCAAGCCCGGAATCCACGATGGTGTAGTTCGCGAAGAAGCCGAACCCCGAGTCAGCGAAAATGTGCTGCGCATTGAACTCCCAACCATCCAGCGTGTCCGAGGCCTGGTTGGCCGGCGTATTGATCCGGAACTGGGCAATGGGATCGCTCGACTGCCCGACGATGGTGCCCGTGCGGTTGCCGCCCGAGTCCACGCCGGTGCGCGTCACTCCCGGCTGACCGTTGAAGTTGTCGAAGATGTAGTTTCGGATGCAGACGGGGTCGGCCACCGCGCAGCCATTGGCTAGCGCCGCGTTCCAGTAAGCGCCACCGACCGGCGTATTGAGGTTGAACGGGGTGTCAATGATCTGCGACGTGCCGATGTAGTTGTCGATTTCCTTGCGGAAATAACCCGCGGAGATGTAGCTGGCCTCGCCGTAGTACCACTCCAACGACAGATCGAAATTGTCCGACAGCAGCGGCTCCAGGCCAGGGTTGCCCTGGGAACCGGTGCCGCCATCAACGCGCACCAGGTCGTTCAGCGTCTGCCCGCCCTGGATGTCGCCCCAGCCCGGCCGGCCGATGGACTGGCCATAGCTGCCGCGCAGCACCAGCGCTTCGGTGATGTCCAGCTTCAGGTCGAGGTTCGGCAGCCAGTAGTCGTAGTTGCCTTCAAGCGTGGTGAAGCCCTGCGCGCCGCGCAGGATGCTGAACTCGTTGGCCGAACCCCTGGAGATGCCGGTCGCCACCGGCACGAGCGCCGAGGACGTCACATCCGTCTCTTCGTAGCGCACGCCGGCAGCCACGCTGAGCGGCATCGAGAAGTCGAAGGTATTGCTCCACTGCGCGAATGCGCTGAGCGAGTCCTCTTCCACGCGGCGGTCGGTGGTGAAGTCGTTCGACGCGAGGTACTGGTTCGGGTCGTTTCCGGCGCGGGCCCAGGCGTCTGCCGCAGCCTGGCGTACCGCAGCGAAGTCCCAGACGAAGAACGCGTCGGTGAAGGACGGATTGTTGCTGCCCGAGAAGCCGTCGAAGTAACGTCCCATCTGGTCGAGCCGCCACAGGCTGTCGGGGTAGTCGGCGGCGCTGGTGGCGCCGCCCCAGGTGTCGAGCTGCACGTTCGAGAACGCCGACCGGTTGCGCACGTCGGTGGACGCCACGCCAAAGTCGAGCTTCGAATAGTTTTCGAACTCGAAGGCGCCCTTGAACTGGGTCTGCTTCACTTCCGCCTTGGTGTAGCTGTTGCGGAAGGTAGAGCCGGTGACCAGCATGCCCGCCGGATCGATCTGCGACAGGCCAGCCGGGAGCTGCACGTTCAGCACCGGGAATTCACCGGAGTAGTCCACGGATGTGGTTCCACGGAAGAAACCGGCGGTGCCGAGCACGCCCGAAGATCCGAACGGGCTGTCTGCGCCCGACGTGGCGTCGGAATCGTGGTAGTCAAGCTCGAACGTCAGGGCGTCGTTGGCCCTCCATTCAAGGTTGAAGCCCAGCGACTTGTTCTCATTGGTGGTCGCATTCTGCGCGCCGCCCATCGCCAGGTCGCTGTTCGCACCCGGGATGAACTCGGAGTAGAAAGTCGGTGCCGCCACCGGGCCGTTGGTCCAGGCGCTTGCCGACGGGCCGTAGTTGAACCAGACCGAGAGCTCGTTGCGCTGGCTCTGCACTTCGTTTTCTGAGTAGGTGTAGTCCAGCGTCGCGGTGAGGTTTTCACTCGGCGCGAACTGGAAGGTGAGCTGGCCGTTGGTGCGCTCGCGGCTGATGCCGTTGACGCTGTACAGCAGGTTCTGCGGTACGGAGTAGATGTCGCCAGGGCCGGGGCGGTTGGTGATGTTCTCGGAGCCGGGCGTGCCAGGCTGCGGGATGGTGCCCCAGTTGTTCTCGTCGGCGTTGAAGGTGCGCCAGCCATTCGGGGTGGAAGCCTGGCTGAAGCCCGAGTCACGCTGCTGCCAGCTGCCGGTCAACGCGACGCCGAAGCGGCCGTCGGCATAAGTGTTGCTGAAGATGCCGGAGATCTCCGGCGTCACCGTGTCACCCTGCAGCGAGGACGGCAGGTTGTCGGCTGAGGTGTCATGCACCGCCTTCATGCCGAGGCTGGCGCGGAAGCCCGGCGCATCCAGCGGCCGGGTGGTCTGGATGTTGATGGTGGCGCCGATGCCGCCCGTGGGACTCTCGGCGCGTGAGGTCTTGAAGACCTCAACCGCGGAAATCGCCTCGGAGGCAAGGTTGCCGAAGTCGAAGGCGCGGGAGTTCGAGGCGCCGGTGTCGGCGAGGCTCGAGGCCGGCATCTGGCGGCCGTTGAGTAGCACCAGGTTGAAGTCCGGCCCAACGCCACGCACCGTGACCCGCGAACCCTCGCCGTTCACCCGGTCGATCGAGACGCCGCTGATGCGCTGCAGCGACTCGGCCAGGTTGGAGTCGGGGAACTTGCCGATGTCCAGGGCCAGGATGCCGTCGACCACACCCTGCGCGTCGCGCTTGATGTTCATGGACGAGGCAAGGGTGGCACGTATGCCCGTGACCTCGATCGCGTCCAGCGTGGTGACTGCACCCTCCTTGGCTTTGGCCGCTTCGGTGTCGGCGTCCTTTTCAGCGGCGGGTTCGGTCTGCTGTCCAAGGGCGAGCCCCGGTGCAGCCAGCGCCAGCATCAGGGCGACGGCCAGTCGGCCGCGCTGCGGTACGGATTGCTTCTTCTTCATGGTTTGTCGCTCCCCAGGACAGATCACGTTGCATTGATGTGACCGGACAGCCCAAAACGTCTGGATTGCCGGATAGAGCGATTGCACTACTTAATGACAACGCTGTCAATAGGCCGCGTGGCATTCCCTCGGGGCCAGGCCAGCAGGCCCGGGCACGGGGTCATTCGGAGCCGCATTCCAGCGCCCGCGCGACGGCCGGACCCAAGGCCACGCGCGAAACGGAAAGGTCCAGCGGGCCGGCGGTATCCACCTCGAATACCCGTCTAACGGCGCTCAAAGGGGCACCCACCTGGCCAAAACAGGCCAAGGGGATCGACACCTGCGTCCATTGCCCCGGGGCCAGGCTCGCCAACAGCGGGTCGATTGCGATTGCCGAGCCTGCCAGCCCGACCCGTACCGGCCCGGTGAGCACGGCGCCGATGCGAAGGGTGACAACCAGGTGCTGCCGTTCAACAGGTAGCGCCCGAAGATCAACCGCCTGTGCGGCTTCGAGCCAAAAACGTCCGGGTGCGCCGCCCTTCCATGCGAATCGCCGGGCATCCTCCTGGGCTTCATGGTCTACGGCGGAAGCAATCAGGTTCGCAACCGCATTTCCGCTGGGCAATTGGTCGAGCTCAACGCCGCGCTGCTCACCGTCGGCAATCCGCCAAGACCAGCCGAGGGCTATCTTTCCTTTCGCATACAGCGTCTCGGGCAAGCTTTCGGAAACAGACGCCAGGCCCGGCGCTTCTGACAGCACCGGCGTTGACGCCGGATGCGCGTAGCTCAGGCCGAAGCCCAGCGGGAACTGCGGGTCGTAGCCCGGTTGGCCGGCATTCAATGGGCTTTGCACGGCGCTGCGAGGCCACGAGAACGACAGGCGTCCGGTGAAATCATGGCGCGGCTTGCCCTCGGCATCTGCCAGCAACACATCCGCAAGGCCGCCGCCTTCCGAACCCGGCAGCCAGGCCGCAACGAAGGCGCCGGCAGCATTGATTTCGCGGTTTACCCACAGCGGGCGGCCGCTTACCAGCACGGCCACCACCGGGATGCCGTCGGCGGCCAAGCGCTTGATCAAGGCGAGATCCGAGGGGTTGCCGAGCTGATGACCAAGGTGCGTCACGTCTCCGATGAACTCGGCATAGGGCTCTTCGCCGAAGAAAACGATGGCGACGTCCGGACGGACGGCATAGTGGCCATCGACCGCCAACTCGGCCTGCCCGCCGCCGGCCTCTACCTGCTCGCGCAGGGCTTCCCAAAACGTCTGCGCGTTGGGGAAGTCCTCGCGCCGGGTGCCGGTGCCCTGCCAACTCAGCGTCCAGCCGCCGGACTGCCGGGCCATGCTGTTGGCGCTGTCCCCGGCAACCAGGATGCGCTGCTTGGGCGCGAGCGGCAGCAGGCCGTCGGCATTCTTCAGCAACACCAGGGATTTGCGCACCGCTTCGCGGGCAAGCGCCCGATGTTCGGGGCTACCCAGCAGGTCGAAATCGCCACCGTGCCGGCGCGTCGACGGCAATCCGGCCTCGAACAGGCCCATGCGGACCTTCACCCGCAAAATGCGCCGCACCGCGTCGTCCAGTCGCGCCATTGGGATGGTGCCATCACGTGCCTGCGCGAGCGTGTTCGCGTAGATATCCCGCCAGGTGTCCGGTGCCATGAACATGTCGACGCCGGCGTTGAAGGCCTGTGGGCAGTTCTTATCGGTGCACCCAACGACCTCGCCGTGGCCGTTCCAGTCGCCAACCACGAACCCGTCGAAGCCCAGGCGCTCCTTAAGGATGGTGGTGAGCAAGCCGTGGTGGCCGTGCATTTTCTCGCCATTCCAGCTCGAGAACGACGCCATCACCGACTGCACGCCCGCCCCGAGCGCGGCGATATGGCCGGCACCGTGGACGTCGCGCAACTCCTGCTCTGAAACGCGCGCGTCGCCTTTGTCCTTGCCTTCGAAGGTGCCACCGTCGCCGATGTAGTGCTTCGAGGTCGCCGCCACTGTGCCGTCACCGAGGAAACCTGGCGTGCCCACGCGGCCCTGCAGCCCCTCCACCACGGCTATGGCGTAGCGCGAAACCAGCGCCGGATCCTCGGAATAACCTTCGTAGGCGCGGCCCCAGCGATCGTCGCGCGGCACGGTCACCGTCGGCGCGAACGTCCACTCGAAGCCGGTGGCCCGCAGTTCGAGCGCCGTGGCGCGGGCGATGCGACCCACCAGGTCCGAATCGTTGGCGGCACCAAGGCCAATGTTGTGCGGGAACAGCGTTGCGCCGACCACGTTGTTGTGGCCGTGCACGGCATCGATGCCCAGCAGCAGCGGGATGGCGGCGCGGTCGCCCACGGCGTCCATCGAAGCGGCATGGAAGGCATCGGCCGCGGCCAGCCAGTCGGCGGCGGGAGCGTTGTAGCGCTTGCCCGGATCGGAGTTTCCGCCAGCAAGCACCGAGCCCAGGTGATACTTGCGCACATCCTCGGGGGTGACGGAATCGAGGTCGGCCTGGACCACCTGGCCCACTTTTTCCTCGAGGGTCATGCGTAGCATCAGTGCGCTGATGCGCGCCTCCACGGCGGCGTCCACCGGAATCGGCGACACGCGCTGCGGCCAGAGGGAGGGGTCGACCGGCGAGCTGCGGGATGGGCCTTCGGCCGATACGCCCCACGCCCCGAGCGGCGCGATGCACAAGGCCAGCACGGCCGTGCCCCGCCAGCCGGCACGTCGAATCACGGCGCCGCATTTTTGCTCTTTCCCCACGTCGCTCTCCCCGCGAATGCTTCGCCGGCGCAGACCGCTCCGGCGCTGGCGCAGAGTATGTCCCAAGGATTGACAGCGTTGTCAACCATCGTGCCTACTACCGACTCGAACGCGCCCACGCGCCACGGGAAGGCCCGCGGGCCAGGTCGCCGCCCGAGTCTGAGCTTGCGCTCTTGGCTGGCGGAAAGGAGAGCGTGCATGGCGGCAGCACTGGATGGAACCTGGTCGACGGCGTTGGTCGCCGACATTGGCGGTACGTGGGTGCGCTTCGCACTGGCCCGCCAGGAGGGTGCGCCAACGCCGCACCTGCGCGCGGAGGTTCGGCTGGCGGTTGCCAACTACCCCTCGCTCATTGCCGCTGCTCGCCACTACCTTGAGGGCCTCGACGCCACCCTCCCCCAACCCACGCATGCCGCGTTCGCGGTCGCTGGGCGGGTGGAAGGTGACCGCGCGACGATGACGAACCACCCATGGTGCGTCGACGCCAATGAGTGCGCTTCGGCGCTCGGCCTTTCCGAGGTCCTGCTGCTCAACGACTTCACTGCCCAGGCGCATGCGCTCCCCTGCCTGGCCGCAGCGGAGCGAAAGCGGATCGGCTTGCCCGACGATGCACTGGACCAACGCGAGGCTTGGACGGTCGCGGTACTCGGCCCAGGCACGGGCCTGGGCGTGAGCGCCCTGCTGCGCCGCTCGGGTGCGCCATTCGCGCTCTCCTCCGAAGGCGGGCATGCGGCATTCGCGCCCAAGACGGCGCGCCAGCGCCTGTTGCTGGAGCACCTGGCCGAACGCTTCCCGCGCGTCTCCTACGAACGATTGATCAGCGGCAGCGGGCTGAGCAACCTGCACTGGGCCATGGCCCGGCGTGACGGCGGCGCCATGCCCGAAGACCTGCGCCCCGAGGACGTGACCGCGCGCGCGCGCAGCGGCGATGCGCTGGCCAGCGAAACCATCGAAGTGTTCTGCGAAGTCTTCGGTGCGTTTGCCGGCGATCTGGTCCTCACGTTTGGCGCGTGGGACGGGGTCTACCTGTCGGGCGGCCTGGTGCCGCTGCTGCTCGAAGAGCTCGGCGCTGGCGCGTTTCGGCGGGCGTTCGAAGCGAAAGGCCGCTTCAGTGAGGCCATGACCCGCGTGCCGGTCCACGCCGTCCTGCACCCGCAACCCGGGCTGCTCGGTGCAGCCGCGCTCGCATTCGAGGGCGCGGCCACCGAGCCTGGCGTCCCCTAGTTGGCCGGCGCGCCCTGGAAGGCCTTCGCGTAGCGCAGGCCGAAGTAGGCGATGAAACCGTAGCACAGCATCGGCACGATGAAGGACGGCTGGAGGCCCGCGCTGTCGGCCACGAAGCCCTGTGCGAACGGCACGATCGCGCCGCCGACAATCGCCATGCACAGCAGACCCGAGCCTTGGCCGGTGCGCGCGCCCAGCCCATGCAGCGCGATGCTGAAGATGGTGGGGAACATGATCGAGTTGAACAGGCCCACGCCGATGATGGCCCACATGGCCACGGCGCCCTCGCCCAGCACCGCCACCATGATCAACGCAATCGAGCAAAACGCGTTGAACCCGAGGGTGAGGCCCGGGCTGACCTTCTGCATCACGGCGAACCCGATGAAGCGCCCGATCATCGCCAGGCCCCAGTAGTACGCCACGTAGTTCGCCGCGTCGGCATGGTCAAGCCCCGCGATGTTGGGCTCGCCGAGGAAGCTGATGAGGAAGCTGCCGATGCTTACCTCGGCGCCCACGTACAGGAAGATCGCGATCGTTCCGAGCAGCAAGTTCCGATGGCTCAAGACCGACAGCAGCGGGCTCTCGTCCACCGGCGCCGCGTCATGGACCACCTTAGGCAGACGCGCGAACGCAAACGCGATGGCGAGCACCAGCAGTGCCCCGGCCAGCAGCAGGTAGGGACCTTGCACCGTGGCGGCCTCCGCCGCGCGATGGGCCGCGCGTTGCGCGGTATCCATCGCGGCGACATCCGCCTCGCTGAGCAGCACCGCGCCGCCGAGGATCAACAGGCCACCAAATAGCGGGCCGACCGTGGTGCCCAGGGAATTGAACGCCTGGGTCAAGGTGAGCCGGCTTGAGGCGGTGCGCGCGTCACCCAGCAGCGTGACGAAGGGATTGGCCGCCACCTGCAGGATGGTGATGCCCGACGCGAGCACGAAGAATGCGAAAAGGAACAACGCGTACCCGGTGGTCGCCGCCGGATAGAACAGCAGGCAGCCGGTGGCCGCGATCAACAGGCCCACCACGGCGCCGCTCTGGTAACCGATGCGCCGCACCAGGTTACCCGCTGGCAGCGACACGACGAAGTACGCGCCGAAGAAGCAGAACTGCACCAGCATCGCCTGCACGTAGGTGAGCGTGTAGATCGACTTCAGGTGGGGAATGAGCACGTCATTCAAGGAGGTCAACAGACCCCACATGAAAAACAGGGTGGTGACGATGACCAGCGCCCGAATGTTGGTGGCGCTTCCTGGGGTGGCCGCAGCGACCCCCGCCGGCGAATGACTGGAAACCATAGCGTGCCTCCCCTCCGGCCAGCGCGATGCGGGCCCCCGCCGCGGAGTCTGCCTGCTGGGCCAGCGAATGACAACGCTGTCACCCGGAAAGCTATGTCGTATGATGTGAAGGTATTGGGCAAAGCGGGGGTAACCACGGCGATGGCATCGCGCGCGACCATCGAGGACGTTGCCGCAGCGGCAGGCGTGTCCTTCAAGACCGTCTCCCGTGTCCTGAACCGGGAGCCAAACGTGCGCCTGGAGACCCGGACGCGCGTGCTTGAAGCGGCCGCAACCCTGCGCTACACGCCCCATGCTTCCGCGCGCAGCCTCGCGGGGCATCGCTCCTTCAACATTGCGCTGGTCTACAACAACCCTTCAGACAACTACATGATGGGCGTGATCTCCGGCGTGCTCGAGGCCTGCGCCAGCGAGCGTTACCACGTGATCCTGTCGCCGGTGGCGCTGGACGAAGCGCACCTGCTCGCCGAGATCGAGGACCTGATGGCGCACTCGCGACCCGACGGGCTGCTGCTCACGCCACCGCTCACGGATGTCCCGGCGCTGCTGGCGAGGCTGCACGCGCTGAACATTCCCTTCGCGAGCATTTCGCCCCGACGCCAGGATAACGGCGTCGCCGTGGCGATGGACGAACCTGCGGCCGCTGAGCAGGTTGTCGACCACCTGGTCGCGCTGGGCCACAGGCGCATCGCCCACGTGCTCGGGCACCCGGCGCATGGTGCCAGCCAGTGGCGCCTGGACGGCTACCGCCGGGGACTCGCGAAAGCCGGCATCCCGCTTGATTTCTCACTGGAAGTCCCCGGCGAGTTCTCGTTCGAGTCCGGCGTGGCCGCGGCCAACCATTTACTCGACATGGTGCCGATGCCAACCGCCATCTTTGCCGCCAACGACGACATGGCGGCGGGTGTCCTGCACGTCGCGCACGAACGCGGACTGCGCCTGCCCGAAGATCTCTCGGTCGCCGGCTTCGATGACACCCCGATGTCGCGCCAGCTGTTTCCCTCGCTGACCACCATCCACCAGCCGACCCAAGAGATGGGCCGCCTTGCCACCGGCGCCCTGCTCAGCTACATCCGCGACCCCAAGCCCGCCATCCTGCTGAACGTGCCGCACATGCTGAAGGCGCGACAATCGACGGGTCCTGCCCCCGCTGGGTGATCTCGTGGGTTCAGGCCGCGTGCGCCAGCCGCAGCGGCTGCCGGCGCGACGCCATTTCCACCAGCGCCTGGCCGTCGTGGCCCAGCAGCTGTAGGTTGCCGTCGGCGTCTTCGGCCAGCGCGGTCAGGCTTTCCACCCAGTCGCCGTCATTGGCGTACACCAGCCCATCGACGACGCGCAGGGCGGCGCGGTGGATGTGCCCGCAGACGATGCCGTCCAGGCCCCGGCGGCGCGCGTCCTGCAGGCCGGCTGCGACGAAGCGATCGATATAGCGCTCGGCCGCGCCGCTCTGGCGCTTCAGGAAATCAGCCAGCGACCAATAGCGCATGCCCACCCGGCGACGCGCCAGGTTGGTGATGCGGTTGCCGGCCAGGATGCGGTCGTACAGCCAGTCGCCAAATTGCTCCTGGAAACCGCCGAAGTGCGTCACCGCATCGTAGTCGTCGCCGTGCGTCACCAGCAGGCGGCGGCCGTCGGCCAGTTGGTGGATGGCGCGCCGGCGCACCTGCATGTAAGGCAGCATCAGTCCGCAGTAGCGGCGAATGGGGCGGTCGTGGTTGCCCGGCACGTATATGAGCTCGGTGCCCGCGCGCGCCAGCGCCTGCAGGCATTCGATCACGCGGTGCTCGCCCGCGCCCCAGGTGGCCCGGCGCTGCGCCATCCACCACAGGTCCACGATGTCGCCCACCAGGTACAGCCGCTGCGGGTTCATCCGGTCCAGGAAATCGGCCAGCTCGCTGGCGTGGCAATTGCGCGAACCCAGGTGCACGTCCGACACGAAAACCGCGCGCTGCCTGGATTTGGCCGGCGCCGGGCTCATGCGGCTTCGGTCCTGGGCAGTGCCGCCGGGACATCGCCCAGGTAGCGCTGGCGCTTGCGCGGCCGGATTCGGGTGAGGTCGAGCTCTACCAAACCGTCCACCGCGTTGTTGAAGTCCGGGTCGACGCCGAACGCAAGGAAGCGCGCGCCGCCGGGTTCGCACAGCTCGGTGTACTGCTTGTACAGCGTCGGAACCCGGGCACCCAGTGAGCCCAGGTTGGCCTTGAGCACGCGGAACCCGGTCTCGGCATCGAGTTCGCCGAACGCCGGCGGCGCGGCCAGGAACCGGAACGGCCGGTTGGCCGCCACCGCACTCTCGCGACAGCCGTAATAGCGAGCGTAGTAGGCCACCAGCTGTTCGCGCGCGGCGATTGGCAGGTCGGCGCTGATCGACACCGGGCCCAGCAGGTAGCGCACGCCCGGCTGCGTGCGCAGGTAGGCGCCGATGCCCAGCCAGAGGTAGTCCAAGCTTCGGCTGCCCTGGTAGCGCGGCGCGACGAAACTGCGGCCCAGCTCCATGCCCTGGGCCAGCCGCGCCAGGTGCGAACACGGGTAGCGGAACAGGGACGCGGTGTAAAAGCCTTCAATACCGCGATCGGCCAGCACCCGTTCGCCCGGCGCCACCCGATAGGCACCGGCGATTTCCAGCGCCTCGGGGTCCCACAGCACGATGTGGTCGTACCAGGTGTCGTAGGCGTCCACGTCCAGGCGCTTGCCGGTGCCCTCGCCAGCGGCGCGGTAGGTGATCTCGCGCAGGCGGCCGATTTCGCGCAGCAGCGGCGAGTCCACCGCCAGCGGGCCGGCGTGGATGCGCTTGCCGTCCGGCGTCTGGCCCAGGCAGGGCATCTTCGCCAATTCATCCAGCACCCGGCGACGGTCAACGGCGTGCACCACCGGCTCCGGACCGCCCGCTGCCGCCTCGCGGCGTGAGCCGATGGCATAGAGCGCCTGGCGCACCGCGGCGAGCGCCGATTCGGCGGACCGCTCAGGCGGCAGCGGCTGCACGCGGCCGATGCGCAGCGAGACCCGGCTGCCGCGGCGGGCGAACATCTCCCGCGGCAGCAGAGCAGTGCCGACCGGCTTGCAAAGGGCGGCAGCGCCGTAGAACAACATCGAGTTGCGCGCATCCACCCGCACTGGCAGTACCGGCGCACCGGTGGCGGCGGCGAAGCGCAGGAAGCCCTGGCGCCAGCGCGGGTCGCGGATGCCGCCCAGCCCCAGCCGGGACACTTCGCCGGCCGGGAAGACGATGACGCACTCCTCGCGCTCCAGCGCAGCCTCCACCGCCGCCAAGCTTTCCGGCGTGGGCTTGCCGCCAAGGATGCGCAGCGGCAGCAGCAGCGGGCGCAGGCCAGGCACCGCACCCAGCCAGTCGTTGGCGACGATACGCACGTCGCTGCGCACGCTGCCCACCAGGTGCAGCAAGCACATGGCATCAATGCCGCCGCTGGGATGATTGGCCACGACCAGCACGCGGCCGGATTGCGGGATCCGCTCGCGCTCCACGTGGTCCACCGTGTAGCGCACGTCCAGGTGCTGCATCGAGGCTTCCACCAGGGCCAGGCCCTGAAGGTGCGCGTTTCCGGCAAGGAAAGCATCGACGTCGCGCAAGCGGGACCAGCGGTCCAGGCTCCTGAGCAGCGGCTTCGCGAAGGCGGCGCGCGGACCCTGGAACCAATCGGGGTAGCGCTCGGCTACCCGGCGCTCAAGCTCGATCATGGTTGCAACCCGTGCTGGCGGTGCCATCAATGTGCAGCGCTGCGCTGACACCCCGGTTAAGGACAGGCGTCAACTGCGTGACAGCGGCAACTTAACGCACGGCCAACGGCCGCGGGTGCAGGATGCAGCCCGGGGCCCGGCCGTGTATCATGCCCGGCCTCCATTCCATCCTTTCATCGCAATCAAAGGATATAAGCCGAAATGTCCAGCTACCTCTTCACCTCCGAGTCGGTTTCCGAAGGCCATCCGGACAAGCTTGCCGACCAGATCTCCGATGCCGTGCTCGACGCGATCCTGGCCCAGGACAAGCGGGCCCGCGTGGCCTGCGAAACCATGGTGAAGACTGGCGCCGCCATCGTCGCGGGCGAAGTGACCACCAGCGCCTGGGTCGATATCGAAGCCCTGGCCCGCCAGGTGATCAATGACATCGGCTACGACAATTCCAGCGTCGGCTTCGACGGCCACACCTGCGCCATCATCAACATGCTGGGCAAGCAGTCGCCCGACATCGCCGCCGGCGTGGACGGCAGCGAGAAGAAGCAAAAGGCGCCCGAGGACCAAGGTGCCGGCGACCAGGGCCTGATGTTCGGCTACGCCTGCAATGAAGCGCCCGAGTACATGCCGGCGCCGATCTATTACGCCCACCGCCTGGTGGAACAGCAGGCCAAGGTGCGCAAGAGCGGCAAGCTCAAGTGGCTGCGCCCGGACGCCAAGAGCCAGGTGACCCTGCGCTACGAAGGCAACAAAGTCGCCGGCCTCGACGCCGTGGTGCTTTCCACCCAGCACGACCCGGGCATCAAGCAAAAGGACCTGGTGGAAGCCGTGTACGAGCACGTGCTCAAGCCCGTGCTGCCCAAGGACTGGCTGAAGTCGCTGCCCAAGTCCAAGGTGCACATCAACCCAACCGGCATCTTCGTGATCGGTGGCCCGGTGGGCGACTGCGGCCTGACCGGCCGCAAGATCATCGTGGACACCTACGGCGGCATGGCCCGCCACGGCGGCGGCGCGTTCTCGGGCAAGGATCCGTCCAAGGTGGATCGTTCGGCCGCGTACGCCGCGCGCTACGTCGCCAAGAACCTCGTGGCTGCCGGCCTGGCCGACAAGTGCGAAGTGCAGGTGTCGTACGCCATTGGCGTGGCCGAGCCCACCTCCATCTCGGTCACCACCTTCGGCACCGGCAAGATCAGCGACGAGAAGATCGAGAAGCTGATCCGCGCCCACTTTGACCTGCGCCCGTACGGCATCACCAAGATGCTCGACCTGCTGCACCCGATCTACCAGTCCACCGCCGCCTACGGCCACTTCGGCCGGACCGAGGCCGGTTTCAGCTGGGAGCGCACCGACAAGGCCGCGGCTCTGCGCGAGGCTGCCGGGATCAAATCCAAGAGCGCGGTCACGGCCTG
>JANNQY010000402.1:0-12836 GCA_031400995.1 Lysobacteraceae bacterium | reverse complement strand
CACCGGCAACGGCGTGCCGCCTGAGAACGTGGACATCATCCGCGTGCCCGGCGCCTGGGAACTGCCCGTGGCGGCCGCCAGCGCGCTGGACTGCGTCGGCTACGCCGGCATCGTGGCCTTGGGCTGCGTGGTGCGCGGCGATACCCGCCATTACGAACAGGTGGCCGACGAATGCGCCCGCGGCCTGATGCGCGTGGCCTTGGACACCGGCGTGCCGGTGGCCAACGGCGTGCTGGCCGTGGACGACTACGGCCACGCCGAAGCCCGTGCCGGCGGCAGCCACGGCAACAAGGGCGAAGAAGCCGCACTGGTGGTGATCGAGATGGTGAACCTGATCGGGAAACTGGCATGAAGCACGCCCGCACCGACGGTATCGACCCGCACGCGCGCTCGCGCGCCCGCCGCCGAGCGCTGCAGGCCATCTATGCCTGGCAGATTTCCAACAACCCCATTGGCAAGCTCATCGAGCAGTTCCGCAGCGAGCAGGACATGGAAATAGCCGACCTGGCCTACTTCGAAGACCTGGTGCGCGGCGTGGAGGCAAACCTGAGAGACCTGGACACCGCGCTCGCCGGCTTCCTCGATCGCGACATCGCCCTGGTGGACCCGATCGAGCGCGCCGTGCTGCGCATCGCCGCCTACGAGCTGCGCCACCGCCCGGACGTGCCCTACCGCGTGGTGCTGAACGAGGCCATCGAAACCACCAAGCGCTTCGGCAGCGAGCATGGCCACACCTACGTGAACGGCGTGCTCGACCCCGCCGCCGCGCAGTGGCGCAGCGCCGAAGCCCAGGCCCCGCGCCGCAGCTGATGCCGGGCGAATTCGCCCTGATCGACCGCATCCGCGCCCGCGTGCGCCTCCGCCCCGACGTGGCCTGCGGCATCGGTGACGACGCCGCGGTGCTGCGCGTCCCGCCCGGCCACGAGCTGGTGGTGACCAGCGATACCTTGATCAGCGGCGTGCATTTCCCGCCGGAAACCGCGCCCGCCGACATCGGCTGGAAGGCGCTGGCGGTGAACCTGTCCGACTTGGCCGCCATGGCCGCCACGCCGGCCTGGTGCACGCTCGCGCTGACGCTGCCCGAGCCCGACGCCGACTGGCTGGAGAGCTTCCTCGACGGCTTCCTGGAACTCGCGGAAGAACACGACGTGTGCCTGGTGGGCGGCGACACCACCCAAGGCCCGCTGGCCATCACCGTCACCGCGCACGGCCTGGTCCCCGAAGGCCAAGCGCTGCTGCGCAGCACCGCCCGCAAAGGCGACGACGTGTGGGTCACCGGCACCGTGGGCGACGCCGCCGGCGCGCTGCAGCAGTGGCGCGCGCGCGGCCCGGCCAGCGCCAAGCTGCGCCATCGCCTGGACCGCCCCACGCCGCGCATCGGCGCCGGCGTGGCGCTGCGTGGCCTGGCCAGCGCCGGCATTGATATCAGCGACGGCCTGGCCGCCGACCTGGGCCACGTGCTCAAGGCCAGCCACCTGGGCGCTCGCATCGACCTCGCACGCCTGCCCACGTCGCGCACCCTGGCCGACCACTTTGCTGAAGCGCAGCGCTGGCCGCTGCAGCTGGCCGGCGGCGACGACTACGAGCTGTGCTTCACCGCGCCGCCCAGCGCCGCCTTCGCCATTGAACAGGCGCTGGCCGCGCACGACGCCACCGCCACGGTGATTGGTGAAGTAGTGGCCGCACCGGGCCTGCACTTCACCACGCCCGACGGCCAGCCCTACGCGCTGGCCGCCGCCGGCTACCGCCACTTCAACGGAGCCCACTGATGCCGGTCCTGCCCCAAGGCACCCGCCGCCGCCTGATGAAGCACCCGCTGGGCTGGCTGGCCGCCGGCTTTGGCGCCGGTTTCTCACCCATGGCGCCGGGAACCGTGGGTAGTTTGGCGGCGCTGCTGCCGTGGTGGTTTTTCCTGCGCCACCTGCCGCTGCCGGCCTACCTGGCCGTGCTGGCGCTGGGCTTTGCCACCGGCGTGTGGGCCGCGCACTGGGCCATCCGCGAAACAAAAATCGAGGACCCATCGCTGGTGGTGTGGGACGAATACATTGGCATGTGGATTGCCCTGCTGATGGCACCCGCGGGCTGGCCGTGGGTGCTGGCCGCGTTCGTTTTGTTCCGCCTGTTCGACATCTGGAAGCCCTGGCCGGTGAGCTGGGCCGACGAGAAGCTGCATGGTGGGTTCGGGGCGATGCTGGATGATGCGATTGCCGGCGTTTATGCGCTGCTGGTGCTGCAAGCCATGGCGTTTTTCCTACTGCGGTAAGCGGCTGATTCCTCGTTGCTTCGGCGGGTGGGCCCGCCAGACTTCATGCCCTGCGAGGCGCATGAATGTCCGATTCCTTGTTCCGCACCGAAGTCCTGCAGGCCCGGCGGCAGCGCTGGCTGGGTGACGTCGTGCTCAACCAGCCGCCCACGCTGCGCGCGCTTTCGTGCGGGGCGCTGGTGGCGGCGCTGCTGGTCGGCTGTTTGATGGCCTTTGGAAACTACACGCGGCGCACGCGCGTGCTGGGCCAGTTGGTGCCCGACCGGGGCGTCACAACGGTGACCGCGCCGCAGACCAGCGTGGTGGTGCGCGTGCAGGTGGTCGAAGGCGATGACGTGCAGCGGCGCCAGGCACTGGCGCTGCTGCGGGTGCCGCACGCCACCCGCGCCGATGGCGATTCCGCCGCCTCGCTGGAGCGCAACATCACGCTGCGCCGGAAGGGCGTGGCCGATGGCTATGACGCGCAGCGTCGGCGACTGCGCTCGCAGGAGGCGGGCCTGCGGCGGCAACTGGCCCTGCTTGACCAGGAGCAGCGCCAGGCCGAGGCCGAGCTGCAGACGCGGCGCCGCCAGCAGCACCTTGCCGAACGCTCATTGGCGCGCCACCAAGACTTGCTGCGCCGCCAATACATCACCGAGCTGCAGTTCCAACAGCAGCAATCACAGGCGCTGGAGCTGCATGCGGTGGTGCAAGCGCTGGAGCGCCAGCGGCAGGCAACGCATCGGCTTGCCGACCAGTTGGAGCAGCAGCGCGCCGAAATACCCGATCAACTGCTGCAGCTTGATGCCGCCCAGGCCCGTGAGCTGGCCAGCCTGGGCCAGGAGAGCCTGTCGTCGCGCGCGCGCGGCGAGGCTTTGGTGCAGGCGCCGCTGGCGGGCACGGTGGGCTCACTGCTGGTGTCCGTCGGGCAGCCGGTGCAGTCAGGGCAGCCGCTGCTGTCGCTGGTGCCGGCCGGCAGTGCAATGCAGGCGCACCTGCGGGTCCCCAGTGCGGCGGTGGGGTTCATCGCGGCTGGCGACACCGTGCTGCTGCGCTACGCCGCCTTCCCTTATCAGCGCTTCGGACATCAGCGGGGACGCGTGCTGCGCATCTCGCGCACGGCCCTCGCCGCCACCGACCCGGGCAGCACCGAGCCCTACTACCGCGTTGTCGTGGGCCTGGCGCGGCAAAGTATTCCAGTGGACGGTCGCGATGAGCGATTGCGCCCGGGGTTGACGCTGGAGGCAGACATCCTCGGCGAACGCCGCCGGCTCTGGCAGTGGGCGCTGGAGCCGCTGTATTCGCTGACCGGTCGCGCCAGCGCCGACAGCAAGCGGGAGGAAAGATGATCGTTGCCTGCGAGCTGGCGGCAGACGGCTGTAGGCATACGCCCGCCGTGGCGCCGATAAAAATCGCATGCCTTGCTGCATGGCTGCGCATTTCTGGCCGAAACAGCCGGTGCGCACAAGAATTCTTCCGTCATCGCGCCATTCGCCGTGCGAACAACACTCGGTGGATGCGGCCGTTGGCGCGCTTGAGTCCGACCCGGGTAAGCATGTTGATGTCCTCGACGCCCGCACTCGGCGGGCTTACGTGGAGTACGGCGTCATGCGTGAACTGAGCAATGTGGAGCTCGAGCAGGTGGAGGGCGGCAATCCACTCGTTGTAGGCGTGGTGGTGGTCGGTGCGCTGGCGTTGGTCGGCGGAATTGGCCTGCTGGCGTATGCGGTCCATGAGAAGTGCAGCGGCTCGCTGGAGATAAGCGAAACCGGCATCAAGATCGAAGTGACCTGCCCGGGCGGCAGTACCTGAAACCAACCGCGCTGTCCGCCCGGGCGGGCAGCGCTTCCAGGAGAGGACGATGAACTTCTTTACGAGATACCCCGAGCTTGCAGGCTTCCTGCTGGGTGCGGCCGACCTGCTGGTCAGGCCATGGGCGAAGTGGATCTTCGAGCCTAGCGAGGCCATGCGTCTTGGCATGGTGCTGCTGGGCAATGTGCCGCACTACCGCGAGACCCGGGCGCTGGGGCTGGAGACGATGGTGTGGTTCGGGATCGCTGCCGGCGTGCTGGCCTTCATGTATTCGGGCATGCGGATCGCGGAGCGGATTGGCGGCGCGAGCAACATTGGTTTCGTGGCTTGTCGCTTTTTCCTCAGTGGCGTGGCGGGCGTGCTGGCCATCAACGTGCTTGAGGCCGCGACCACCGGCGCGGTCACCAACTACATGGGCTTGGCGTATTCGGGCCGCTTCACCATGCTCAACATCGGCGACTTGGTGCTCTGGGCCTGCCTGCTGGGGTTCCTGCCTGCGTCGGCTCTGGCTGCGATGCTGTTGCTCAAGACCCAAGGGCGCCCGGGGTGAAGCCCGTACTGCAGGCGCAGGCAGCCGAATGCGGCCTGGCCTGTCTGGCGATGGTGGCCAACCATCATGGCCAGGGCAGTGATCTGGTCGAGCTCCGGCGCCGTTTCGGCCTGTCGTTGAAGGGCGCCAATCTGGGTCGTCTGGTCGAAATTGCACGCGGCATGGGCCTGCTGGCCCGTCCGCTGCGGCTTGAGTTGGCCGATCTGGCGCAGTTGCGAGTGCCCTGCCTACTGCATTGGGACATGAATCACTTCGTCGTCCTGGTCCGGGTGCGGGGCCGCCGCGTGCAGTTGATGGACCCCGCGATGGGCGAGCGCGAAGTGACCATCGAATCACTCTCGCCGCACTTCACCGGCGTCGCACTGGAACTAAGCCCTGGCCCCGATTTCAGCGTGAGCCCGCCGCCGCCTGCCTTGCGCTGGTCGCAGCTCACGGGGCGCATCTACGGCCTGGCGGCGGGCCTAGGCTTGCTGCTGGCCCTGTCGCTGGCGCTGCAGCTGTTCGTCCTGCTCGGTCCGTTCTATCTGCAATGGGTGATTGACCAGGCTCTGCTCGCTGGCGACCGCGATCTGCTTCTGCTGCTCGCGCTGGGGTTCGGCCTGCTCCTGCTGATGCAGGTGGCCACGGGCTTGCTGCGCGGATGGGCCGTGCTGCACCTGTCTTCGCGGCTCGGGCTGCAGTGGGTCGGCAATGTGTTCTCGCACTTGCTGCGCCTGCCCATGGCCTACTTCGAACGGCGCCAGCTCGGCGACGTGGTGTCGCGGCTGGGAGCAGTGCAGGCGATCCAGCGCACGCTGACCCTGGGGGCCGTCGAGGCGGTGGTGGATGGCGCCATGACCCTGGCGACGCTGGCCATGATGCTGGTTTACAGCCCGAAATTGGCCGGGATCAGCCTGGCCTGCGTGCTGCTGTATCTCGCGGCAAGGTTGGCGGCGCACGGGTCGTTCCGGAAGGCGTCCGAAGCGCAGCTGGTAGCCGGGGCGCGGCAGCAGGGTCATCTACTCGAGTCGCTGCGCGGCATGCAGAGCCTCAAGCTCAGTGGGCGCGAGGGCCATCGCAACGCGGCCTACGCCAACCTGCTCGCGGCGACGTCCGGCGCCGAACTGCGGATAGGCAGGTTTGGACTGGGTTTCGCCACGGCGGCTCAGGGGCTGTTCGGCGCCGAACGGTTGCTTGTGGTCTGGCTCGCCGCATCCCTGGTGCTCGACGGCCGCTTTTCGGTGGGTATGTTGATCGCCTACCTCGCCTACAAAGACCAGTTCGCTGTGCGGGTTTCGGGTCTGATTGACCGGGTGATGGAGTTCCGCATGCTGCGCCTGCACGGCGAGCGACTGGCGGATGTGGTGCTCTCGGAACCCGAGCCTTCAAACGATGCGCTGGCCTGCGATGTGGGCGACGAGGCCGATGGCCTGGTGCTGCGCGACGTGGGCTACCGCTATTCCGAGGCCGAGCCGTGGGTGCTCCGGCACTGCAACCTGCGCATCGCCCAAGGCGAGTGCGTCGCTATCGTGGGCCCCTCGGGCTGCGGCAAGACCACGCTGTTGAAACTGATGCTGGGCCTGCTGCCGCCCACCGAGGGCGAGCTGGCGGTGGGCGGGCTGGCGCTGGGCCGCGACGGCCGCCGGCCGCACCGCGCGCTGGTGGCGGCGGTGATGCAGGACGACCACCTGTTCGCTGGTTCGCTGGCAGACAACATCGCGCTGGGCGATTTCGAGCCGGCTCACGAGCGCATCGCGGCGGCCGCCCGGCTCGCCGCGGTGCACGGCGAAATCGCGGCCATGCCCATGGGTTACCACAGCCTGGTGGGTGATATGGGCAGCAGCCTGTCTGGCGGGCAGCGCCAGCGGGTCATCCTGGCCCGTGCGCTCTATCGGCAGCCACGCTTCCTTTTTCTTGACGAGGCGACCAGCCATCTGGACCTGGAGCGCGAGCGCAGCGTCAACGACGCCATCCGCCAGCTGCGCATCACCCGGGTGATCATCGCGCATCGTCCGCAGACCATTGCTTCCGCGGATCGCGTAATCGTCCTCGACAACGGCTCGCTCATCGCCGACAGCCGCGATGCGGCCGCGGGGCCGGCCCTGCTTACGCGGGAGGCAGCACCTTGCCCGGATTGAGCAGGCTGTCCGGGTCGAACTGCGCCTTGATGGCCCGCATTAAGGCCATGGCCTCCGGGCTCAGCGCGCGCGCCAGCAGCTCGCGCTTCACCAGGCCTATGCCGTGTTCGCCCGAGACCTGGCCGTCGAGCGCAATCACGGTGTCGAACACCGCCTCCAGCGCGGCGTCGGCGCGCGCCACCTGGGCCGGGTCGGCGGGGTCGTACAGGATGTTCACGTGCAGGTTGCCGTTGCCGGCGTGGCCGAAGCAGACGATGGCCAGCGCCTGCGCGGCGGCGATGGCGCGGACGGCCGCCACCAGGTCGGGGATGCGCGACACCGGCACCACCACGTCTTCGTTGATCTTGCCCGGCGCCAGCGTGCGCAGGGCAGGGGACAGGGCCTTGCGTGCGGCCCAAAGTTTTTCGCGCGCGGCCTCGTCGGGCGCGGCGGCCACGTCCAGGCAGCCGGGTCCGCGCGCGGCGGCGGTGAGCGCGGCCACGGCGTGGTCCAGCATTGCCTCGTCGCCATCGGCTTCAATCATCAACAGTGCGCCGGCGTCAGGGAGGTCGGCGCCGCCCACCTCACGCGCCAGCCGCACGCAGTCGCCGTCCATGAATTCGAGCATCGAGGGCGTCACCGGCTGCGCCATCAGCCGCGCCACGGCGGCGGCGGCGCTGTCCACGTCGGCGTACAGCGCGCGCAGGGCGCGGCGGTGGGTGGCCATCGGGGTCAGCCTCAGCGTGGCCTCCACGATCAGCGCCAGTGTGCCTTCCGAACCAATCAGCAGGCGCGAGAGGTCGTACCCGCTTGCCCCCTTCGTGGTGGGCGCGCCGAAGCGCACCAGCTCGCCGGTGCCGGTGACGGCGGTGAGCGCCAGCACGTTGTCGCGGGTGGCGCCGTACTTCACCGCGCGCGGGCCGCCGGCGTTGCAGGCCAGGTTGCCGCCCACGGTGCAGTAGGCCGCGCTGGTGGGATCGGGCGGCCAGAAAAGTCCGTGCGGCGCCAGCGCCGCCTGCAGGTCGCCGTTCAACAGGCCCGGCTGCACCACCGCCACCCGGTCGCCGGGGCGGATGGCGAGCACGTGGTTCATGCGCTCGAACGACACCACCAGCGCGTTCTCGCCCGGCACGCTGGCCCCGGTGGTGTTGGTGCCGCGCCCGCGCGCCACCATCGGCAGCCGCGCCGCGCGGCACAGCCGCACCAGCGCCTGCACCTGGGCCGCGGTTTCCGGCAGCGCCACCGCCAGCGGCAGGCCTTGGCGACGTGAGTTGTCGTAGCTGTAGGCCAGCCGCTCGGCCGGGTCGGTGAGCAAGGCGCCCACGCCGAGCAGTTCGGCGAACGCCTGGCACAGCGGAGCGGGGAGGGCGGTGGGCATGGATGGATTGTAGGGCAGTGGCTGCGAAGGGGACCGCGCAGGTTGATCACGAGCTTCTAGGCCCGGCAAGGGTTGTCACTTGACAACCTTAAAGCGAACGACTAACTTAAGGCATCTCCCGCGCATGGCCAGAAAGCCCCATCCCAAACCAGAAGTAGAAGCGGCGCTTAGTCACGCCGAAGAACATGGCTGGCGTGTTTCTGTCGGCAGCTCCCATGCTTGGGGAAGGATGTACTGCCCCTACAACAACGACGCTTGCCGCTGCGGTGAGTTCTGCATCGCCAGCATTTGGAGCACGCCCAGAAATGCCGGAAACCACGGCAAGCAGATTCGCAGCGTTGTCGACAACTGCTTCATTCATCGCACCATCGCCCAGGCCCAGCCCGGCAAACCAGAGCCAGCAAAATGAACGACTACGAATTCACCCTGAAGTTCACGCTGCCGGCATCGCACCTGGATCCGGAGGCGCACCTGGAAGCCTTGGCCGCAGCCGGATGCGACGACGCAATGGTGGGTGTTGGCCAGCCCGGGCGCATCGCGCTGGATTTCACCCGCGCAGATAGCTCGGCGTTCGAGGCCATTGCCAGCGCAGTGCGCGACGTGCAGCGGGCCATACCCGGTGCGGCATTGGTGGAAGCTTCCCCCGATTTCGTAGGTTTGACCGACGTGGCCGACCTACTGGGTTTCTCCCGGCAGAACATGCGCAAGCTCATGGTCGCCAACCCCGCCACGTTCCCCGCCGCCGTGCACGACGGCAAGCCAGCGCTGTGGCATCTGGCCAGCGTGCTGGACTAGCTGGTGGAGCAGCAGCGTCGCACGGTGGACGCATCGCTGCGGGAAGTGGCCAGCACCACCATGTCGCTCAACATCGCCAGGGAAACCCTGAAGCTGCCCGGCGCCACGCTGCCCAAGCGATTGAAGTCGTTGATGGCTTAGTGCGCTGGTGCCGACAACGCGGGCACACCATGGCTTCGCGCCGAGTCAAGGCTGGCGGTTGCTAAACATCGTCAAGCGTGAACGCCGCGCGCAGCCATTCGCACGCCAACTCAGCTGCGTCGCCCGACACCAACACCACATCAAACCGGCACGGCGCCAGCGCCAGCCCACGCTGCCCCGCCAGCCATGCGCGCGCCGCAAGCGCGATGCGGCGGCGCTTCTTAAAATCAATTGAAGCCAGCGCGCCGCCGAATCGTTCGCTGCGCCGGTAGCGCACCTCGACGAATGCGACGGTGTCGCCGTCGCGCATCACTAGGTCGAGTTCGCCGAACCGATAGTTGACGTTGCGGGCCAGCGTGCGCAGGCCTTGGGCTTCCAGATGCGCGCGCGCGGCGTCTTCGGCCGCATCGCCCTGGGCGCGGGGCTCAGGGCGTGGCGGGCACATCGGGCAACAGCGCGCCGTCCAGCGCGGGGCGCGGACGGCCGCCGCTGAACACGGCCCAGGCCGGTCGGCGCTGGATCGCACCAAAGCCGTCCATTTGCAGCTCGCCGGTGGCGCCGCGCAGGCTGGCGCTGGGGTCGCTGGCCAAATGGTCGAGGTAGGCGGCCAGCATCCACGCGTCCATGCCGAACGCGAACAGGCGCGCACCGCCGCCCTGCGCCGTGGGCAGGGTCTGGCCAATCGTGTCGGGCTCGGGCAGGCCGCCGCGCAGGCCCAGCAGCCACGGCAGTTCGGGGTACTCGATGCCATCAAGTTCGGTGTCCATGCGCAGGTTGGCACCGGAAAGAATCAGCGACGTGGACACGCGCGGCACGCCGATTAGTCCCGCCACATCCATCTGGCTCGAAAGCAACCTTGCCTGCGCCGCCTTGAGGCTGACGAAAATCGCGTCGGGTCGGGTGCCGGCCAGCGCTTTCTGAAGCGCCGGCACGTAATCGGGATTGGACTCACTCACCGGCACCTCGGCCAGCACGCTGCCGCCGCGGGCCTTGAGCCGTTCGCGGAACGCGCCCAGCGCGCGCTGCAGGCTTTCATCCGGGTAGCTCACCACCAGCACGCGCAGCTGGCGGCGGTCGGCCAGGCGGTCGGCGGCGGCAGCACCTTCCTCTTCCGGCGACAGTGCGAAGGTGGCGCTGCCAGGCGGCGGCGGCGCGCTGCCGCGATTCAAGGCCACCACCGGCAGGTCAAGTTCGGCCAAGCCGAACAGGGTGTTCACTTCATCGCGCGTGAGCGGGCCCACCAGCATTTGCGCGCCGTCGTCGCGCGCCTGCAGGAAGGCGCGGCGAACGCCGTCCGTCCCGGCAGTGTCGTAGAAGCGCAGCGCCGGGCGGCGGCGGCCCTCGGCGTAGTACGCCGCCAGCAGCCCGTCGCGCACGCTCTGGCCGACGGCGGCCAGCGGGCCGGTGAGCGGCAGTAGCGCGGCCAAGCGCAACGGCGGGCGGAAGCCGTCATAGTCGGCCGGCGGGAGGTCTTCCAGACCGGCCGAGGACGCAGTGCGGTCGTAGGGGCGCGGCAGCGGCAGCCCGCGTTGGGTGAGCGCGCGGCCGGCGTACAGATAAAGCGGGTGGCCCACCGGCAGCGCGGCGCTGGCGCTGGCCAGGGCTGGGTCGGGCAGGGTGGCCAACAGGGTGTCGATGCGGCGCGTGTTTTCAGTGCGGGCAGCGCGCTCCAGAGACTCGTTCAACCACGCCAATTCGCCAGCCGCTTCGAACGGCCGGCCGGTGGCCTCCAGGGTCTGTGCGCGCAGCGCGTGCCAGGCGCTGCGCTGCGCGGGGGGCACGCTGTCGCGCGGCTGGCCCAGCAGCGCCAGGGCGTCGGCTGGGCGGCCAGCGCTGGCCTTGAGGCTCGCGTTCACCAGATCGTGGCGCACCACCTCGCCGCCCTCGAGCTTGCGGCGGCTGGACTGCGCCAGGGCCTGCGGCGCGGCGGTGGTGTCGCCCGCCAGCAGGTACTGCTCGGCCGAGAACAGCCAAGCGCGGTCGCGCTGGACGCCACGCGTGGCGGCGGCGGTATCGGCGTAGGCGCGCGCGGCTTCGCGGTGCTTGCCTTCGCCGGCAAGGCGCGCAGCACTGTCGCGCGCCACGGCGGCCTCGGGTGCCACCGACACGCTGGCGCAGCCGGTGACCAGGGACAGGGCAAGCAGCAGGGAAATCAATCGCAGCATGGGGCGGGGTCCGGAAGGGCGATGCCGTTAAGATGATAACCCGGTGCACACGGAGGGCGCGGACATGGCGGCAACGCAAGCGGGCACCCTGTACGTGGTCGCCACGCCCATCGGCAACCTGGGCGACCTCACTGCCCGCGGCCGCGAGGTGCTGGCCGCGGTGAGCGCCATCTGCGCAGAAGACACCCGGCACACCCGCCAGCTGCTGGGCGCGATCGGTATCGACCGCCCGCTGCTGGCCCTGCACGATCACAACGAAGCCGAGATCGCCTGGAAGCTGGTGGAGCGCCTGCGCAGCGGCGAAACCCTGGCCCTGGTGTCGGACGCCGGCACGCCGCTGGTGAGCGATCCGGGCTATCGCCTGGTGCGCGAAGTGCGCGCCGCCGGCCTGCGCGTCAGCCCCGTGCCCGGCGCCTGCGCGGCCATCGCCGCGCTGTCAGTGGCGGGCATTCCCAGCGACCGCTTCTGCTTCGAAGGCTTCCTGCCCGCCAAGGCCTCCGCGCGCCGCGAGCGCCTGGCCGAGCTGGCGCGCGAAACCCGCACGCTGGTCTTCTACGAAAGTTCGCACCGCATCGAGGAATCCCTCGCAGACATGGCCGCGACGTTTGGCGACGAACGCGAGGCGGTACTCGCACGCGAACTGACGAAATTGTTCGAGACCGTGCTGGGCGACACCCTGGCTGGCATCGCCGCGCAGGTAGCCGCGGATGCCAACCAGCGCAAGGGCGAGTTCGTCATCGTGGTGCGCGGCAGCGAGGACGACGCCCAGGCGCGGCTGCTGGAAGGCCTGCGGCTATACGCGAAGTTGGCCGAGCACGTGAAGCCGTCGCTGGCCGCCAAACTGGCCGCGGACATCAGCGGCGCGCCGCGAAAGTCCCTGTACGGCGGCGGCGAATAAGCGCACGCCGCGAAACGGCGGCAGCAGCGATGTGCGAGAATCCGCCCCGGCGGAGTCGGCCGAGGCAGTCGCGTCGCAGCAATGCGCCGAGGAAAGTCCGGGCTCCACAGAGCAGGGTGCCAGGTAACGCCTGGGCGGCGTGAGCCGACGGAAAGTGCAACAGAGAATAGACCGCCGAACGGCCCGCAAGGGCGCGTGGTAAGGGTGAAACGGTGGGGTAAGAGCCCACCGCCCGAGGGGATAACGCCTCGGGGCACGGCAAACCCCACCCGGAGCAAGTCCAAATAGGGGTGCTATGGCATGGCTCGTGCCGCACCCGGGTTGGATGCTTGATCCCAGCGGTGACGCTGGGGCTAGAGGAATGACTGTCCACGACAGAACCCGGCTTAAAGGTCGGCTCCGCCACTTTCCTCACCAATCCGGTTGATTTGCGCACCGGCCCGTGATCCACCCGGGTGCGGGTGGGCGTGTCCGGGCTTCCCGGCTGGTCGCCAGCTTCCGTGCGGCGAGTCACAGGCCCGGATCAAAGCCATGTGAAACAACACTTGCCCAATGGTTCTTAAACCAGACTCTCAAGATTCGCGCAAAGTGTTGATCTGCCTGATGAAATTACCCTGTTTTTGTCCTTGACAGCCCCCCGGGGCAGGACTAACGTGGGCTTCCGGGGGAATTCCGGGTTTTTCGTGGCTTTTGGTGGATAAGGATTGATCCAGCGCATGTTCCAGGGCGAAACCGCGATCACGATTGATGACAAGGGCC
>JANNQY010000401.1:0-4740 GCA_031400995.1 Lysobacteraceae bacterium | reverse complement strand
TCCACCGCGCTGATGCCGATGTTGCCGAAGGCCGGCGCGCCCACCAGCGGCTCGCGGCTCCAGCCGTCCGGGCCGGGCTTGAGCACGTAGATGCGGTTCTTGACGTCTTCGAGCACGTTGATGAACCAGTAGTCCCGGGTGTTGCCGCTGCTGGCCAGCGAGGTGTTTTCGGTGGGCGCGAACAGCACGTCGAAGTTGCGCTTTCCGGCCAGGAAATCATCCAGCTTGATTGCGAGCAGCGAACCGGCCGCATGCTCGGTGCCGCCCACGCTCCAGGGCTGGCGCAGCTCCACGCTTAGCCATTCGCGCACCACGCCTTTCTGCGAGCCCTCGGGCAGGTCGAGCTTGGTCAGCGCGCCGTCTTTTGCGCGCAGGTAAAGATCGCTGGTGTAAAAAGTGAGGCCGCGGTAGACGAAGTCGCGCTCGAAGCCGGGCGTGTCGTCATGGAAGGCAGCGACGGCGATATCGGAGGCTTCGCCTTCATACACCACGGTTGCCTGGTCCATCGGCGTGCCGCGCTTCCACTGCTTTGCGATACGCGCATAGCCGGAGTCGGTCATCGAGCCGGCGCCGAAATCGGTGCCCACGTACACGGTGTCAATATCAATCCAGCCCAAGTCGCCCTTGGCTTCGGGGCGCTCGAAGCCACCTTTGACGAAGGCGCGGTCGGCGATGTCGAATTCGCGGGTCACGGTGGCGTCGGCGCCGCCGCGCGACAGGTTGACGAGGCAGCGGTTGTAGTCCGGGCGCAGGCAATCGGCGCCACCCCAAACCCAGTTGGTGTCCTCGGCCTTGCCCAGCGCATCAATATCCAGCAGCACTTCCCACGTTGGCTCGGCCTTGCGGAATTCAGCCAGCGTGGTGCGGCGCCAGACGCCCTGCGGGTTGCTCTTGTCGCGCCAGAAGTTGTAGTAAAACTCGCCCTGCTTGGCCACGTACGGAATGCGGGCGTCGGAATCTAGGATGGCCAGCAGATCGGTTCGCAGCGCCTCGAAACCGGGGTCGCCGGCGAGGGTTTTCTCCGCGACGGCATTCTGGGCGCGCACCCAGTCCAGGGCCTTGGTGCCCTCCACGTCTTCCAGCCAAAGGTTCGGATCGTCGGTCACGGGGCCTTGGGCAGCGGCAGCGAGGGAGGCGGACAGGGTGCCGGCGGCAAGCCAGGCCAAAGCAGTGCGACGCATGCGGTGATTCCCTAGATGGATAGGCAAGCCCCGGACGCTAACACGCCCCCACGTTAAGCCGCCGTAGTCCCAAAGTCATGGTCGTACCGCCCGCCAGGCCGAGGCCAGCGCATGGCGATAGAGCAGGGCCAGCGACAGGCCCGGCGCCAGCACCAGCCAATAGGGCACGTTGCCCAGCAGGTAGACCGGGCCGCGGGCGGCCGGCACCAGCAGCATGGCCAGGGCGCCCAAGGCCAGCCACTGCCAAAGCGTGCGGGCCAGGCGCGGGTCGGGGGCTACGGTTTGCAGTCGGGTCATGGCGGCGTCCTGGGTGGGGTGTGCCGACAGCCTCGCGCGCTGCCGTCTCAGGGACCGAGACGCACCGTTACGCCACCTTCAGGCGCCCAAGCCCACTCTGGGCACCCCACGAACGGATGCCGCCATGCGCCGCCTTGCCCTTGCCCTGTTCGCCACCGCCCTGATTGCCCTGGCCGCCAACGCCAGCACCGGAGTTGCCGCCATGCCCCCACTCACCACCACTGCCGTGGTTGATCTCGAGCGTTACATGGGCCGCTGGTGGGTGATTGCCAACATCCCCTACTTCGCCGAGAACGGCAAAGTGGCCACCGCCGACATCTACACGCTGCGCGAGGACGGCCGCATCGACAACGTCTATGCCTACCGCAAGGCCTTCGACAAGCCCGAGAAAACCACGGAAGCGATCGCCAGCGTGGTTCCCGGCACCAACAACGCCCAATGGGTCATCGCCTTCTTTGGCGGGCTGGTGAAGGCCGACCTGCTGGTGCTGGAAGTGGCGCCGGACTACTCGTGGGCATTGATCGGCCACCCCAAGCGCAAGATGGCCTGGATCTTCGCCCGCGAGCAGGCCATGGACGCTGAGCAGTTCGAAACCCTGCGCGCGAAGTTCAAGGACTTCGGCTACGACCCGGCCAAGCTGCAGCGCGTGCCGCAGTTTCCCGAGCAGGCGGGGCAGCCCGGCTTCCAGTAAGCGCGCTCAGCGCTCGTAGGCCGACAGCGCCAGCTGCAGCAGCGTGCGGGCCTGCTGGCGCAGCGATTCGGGCTCCATCACTTCGGCGTCCACGCCGTAGCGCAGCACGTCCATCAGCAGCTCCTTCGCGTGGCTGTAGGGCAGCTTGAGCTCGTAGCGGCCGTCTGGGAGGAAGCGGCCCTCCTGCTTGGAGTGCCAGTGCTCGTCGGCCACCCAGCGCGCTGCCTTCGCGGAGAAAACGATGGTGGCAGTGGCCTTGGGCGTGCCGGAAAAAATCCCATAGCTCGAAGCCAGGTGCTGGTTGAGTTCGGCGTCGGGCAGGTCGCGTGCCGTGCCGTCCTGCAGCTTGGCGTGCTCGATGCGGTCCACCGAGAAACTGCGCAGCGCTTCGCGCTCATGGTCCCAGGCGTCCAGGTACCAGTTGTCTTTGTAGTGGGTGAGCCGCTGCGGTGAAACTTTCCGGTGCGTGCGCTCGTTGGTGGAGCGCGCCAGGTAGTCGAACTCCAGCATGCGCCGCTCCAGCACGCCGCTGGCGACCAGGCGGAAGGACATTTCGTCGCGCCGGCGCACGCCGCTGGCCAGCACCCGCACCCGCTCCACCGGCCAGCGCTTGCCGCCGGCCTGCTGGGCCAACAGCGATTCGATGCGGCCCTTCAGCGGCGCCAGCGCGCTCGACAGCACGCCCTGCCCGGTGCGGTCCAGCAGTTGGTGCGCGGCCAGCAGCGCGTGCAGTTCGTCGGAATTGAGCCACAGGCCCGGGAGCTCGAAGCGCTCGGCCTGTTTTTCGTCGTAGCGGATGCTGCCTTCGCCCTCGCTTTCCACCGGCGCGCCCAGCGCATCGCGCAGGAAGGCGATGTCGCGATAGAGGGTGGCGCGCGAGCAGGCCAGCTCTTCCATCAGCCCCTTGATGGACACCGGATAGCGCGCGGACTTGAGGCTGCGGTGCAGGGCGAGGATGCGCTCGTAGCGGTCCATGGCGGGGCTTCCAGAGAGGTGCGTCGTTAGGTCTAGAATGGCACCGGCGCCCCCTTCCTCCAAGCGCCGGAGAGCCCGATGAAGCGCACCTGCCCCCTGCTCGCCCTGCTGCTTGCCTCGCTCGTGCTGGCGGGCCCCGCCTTCGCGGACGCCGGTGCCGACCTGAAGACCGCCTACGGCAAGTTCATCGACACCACCAGCTTCCGGGCCACCATGACCGACTTGAACACCAGCAAGGTGGTGAACCGGATCGAGTTCGTGGCTCCGGACCGGTACGCCATCACGCCCGACGGCGGCCTACGACAGCTGATCATCGGCCGCACCATGTACATGGACATCGGCGGCCGCAGCATGGCCATACCCCTGCCCGAGCAACTCGACCCGTCGCAGTACCGCAACCAGCGCGCGCTGGATGAACTGGCTGCCGGGATGCAGGTCAGCCAGCGTGCGGATTCCAGCGACACCGGCGAGCCGGCCAGGGTCTACCATTTCGTGTCGAACGCCGACGGCAAACCGGTGGAAACCCTCACCTGGGTGTCCAAAGCCAGCGGCTTGCCGGTGCAGATCCAGACCACGGGCGGCGGCGGCAAGACCGAGTACCGCTACCAAATCCGCTACAGCGACTTCAATGACGCAAGTATCGTGGTGACTGCGCCGAAGTAGCCCGCTCTCGCCGGTGGGCGCCGCGCGGGGCACAATGCCAGCCATGCGCGAGCCCGAACTCAAGCTGCACGAGCCCGTGGGCGACGTGGTCAAGCAGACCACGTGCTACATGTGCGCCTGCCGTTGCGGCATCAACGTGCACCTGCGCGGCGACCGCGTGCGCTATATCGAAGGCAACCCGGCGCATCCGGTGAACCGCGGCGTGCTGTGCGCCAAGGGCTCGGCGGGCATCCTGCAGCATTACTCGCCGGCGCGACTGGACAAGCCGAAGCTGCGCGTGGGCGAGCGCGGCGAAGGCAAGTTCCGCGACATCGAATGGGACGAGGCGCTGGCGCTGGCGGCGTCGTGGCTGGCCGAAACCCGCGAGCGCGATCCCAACCGCCTGGCCTTCTTCACCGGCCGCGACCAGTCGCAGGCGCTCACCGGCTGGTGGGCGCAGCAGTACGGCACCATCAACTACGCGGCGCACGGCGGCTTCTGTTCGGTGAACATGGCGGCCGGCGGGCTGTACACGCTGGGCGGCAGCTTCTGGGAGTTCGGCGAGCCTGACTGGGAGCACACGCGTTACTTGATGCTTTGGGGTGTGGCGGAAGACCACGATTCCAACCCGATCAAGCTGGGGCTGGGCAAGCTCAAGGGCCGCGGCGCGAAAGTGGTGGCGGTGAACCCGGTGCGCACCGGCTATGGCGCGATTGCTGACGAGTGGGTTGGCATTCGGCCTGGCACTGACGGGCTGTTTGCCTTTGCGCTGATCCATGAATTGCTCAAGGCCGACCGGGTGGACCTGGACTACCTGGTGCGCTACACGAACGCGCACTGGTTGGTGGTGCAGAACCCGGGCGGGGCTGATGACGGGCTGTTTGCGCGGGATGCTCAGGGGCGGGCGCTGTGTTGGGATCGCGGCGGGCTGGCGGGCCCTCACCCCGGCCCTCT
>JANNQY010000400.1:0-5913 GCA_031400995.1 Lysobacteraceae bacterium | reverse complement strand
GCCGTCGTCGGACACCAGCAGGTGCTGGAGCACGATTCGCTCGCCGCTGTCCTCCACCAGGATCACCACTTCGTTGCCGCCGCTGTGCTGGGCCGGCGCCCGCTCATAGCCTGCCTTGAGCAGCACGGTTTCCTTGAAGTCGAAATCCACGCCGTACTCGCCCAGCATGGCCAGGATGGCCTGGCGATCAGCGTCAATCGGGGTGGCGGTAGCCGGCGCGGCAGCGTCGGCGGCGTGGGTGGTGCCGGCCAGCGCGAGTGCGGCGAGACCTGCGAGGAAGCGTGGTTTCATTCTTGAACTCCTGATGCGTGGATGAAAAGTGTGGGGATGGCGGGCCATCACCATGCGAACTGCAGGCTCAGGCCGGCATGGCGGCCCGGGCGCGTGTAGCGGTCGAGCACCAGGCTGGTGGATGCCACGCCCGGCACGTCGGCCCAGTCCCAGTAGGTGCGGTCAGCGAGATTGAACAGGCCCAGGTTCACGCTGGCGCCGGGCGTGAAGTCCCAGTGCGCCAGCAGGTCGAACACGCCGTAACCCGGCGGCGCGAAGGCGGCCTGGCCCGGTGCGAGTTCCGCCAGACGGTTCTTGCCCTGCGCAAAATTACCCACCAACTCCACGCCCCAGTCCTGCGCCTCGTAGCCCAGTCCGAGTACCGCCCGCGCGGGATCCACCGAACGCAGCGGCACGCCGGCGGTGCGGTCGTCGCCGCGCTGCCACGACAGCGCCGCGCGCAGGCTCCAGCCCGACAGCGCATCGCCGAACGCGGCGAAGTCCAGCCCGCCCTTGAGCTCGGCGCCCTGGATGCGGGCATCGGCGACGTTCTGCGACTGGAATACGGTGAGTCCTTGGGCGTTCACCTCCACGAAGCGCAGCGACTCGATGAAGTCGCGGTAGTCGTTGTGGTAAGCCGACAGCGCGACCCAGGCGAACTCGCCGCCGTGGCGCAGCCCCAGCTCGAAGCCGTTGCTGGTCTCGGGCTTGAGATCAGGATTCGGGATGGCGGTGTAGCCGAAGGCCAGGTTGGTGAACCCAAGGTTCACGTCGTTGTAGGGCGGCGAGCGGAACCCGCGCGAATAGCCGCCAAAAACCGACCATTCCGGCGCGAACTGCCACACCGCGCCCAGCTTGGGCGAGACGCTGGTTTCCTCCAGCCCGGTGATGGCCACGCCCGGGTTGTCGCCGGCGAAGATGGCGTCGCTTTCGGGCGAGAGTTCGTAGCGGTCCACGCGCAGGCCCGGGATGAGACGGAAGCCGCTGTCGCCGAAAACCATTTCGTCCTGCACGAATACCGCCGCAGTGGTCGCTTTGCTAACCGGGAAGTCGCGCACCGGGAACACATCGGGCAGAAGCACGTTCGTTCGCACGCCGGTGAGCAGGTTCACCGACACGCCGTCGCGCTTCTGGCGCACGTCGGTGCGGGCCAGCTCCACGCCGTAGGTAAGCTCGTGGCTGACGTTGCCGCCGCCCAGCGCCTTGTTGGCGCTCAGCTCACCGCCCACCACCCGCTGGTCGAAATTGAACTGGCGCTCGCGGCGCGTGTTGTTGCTGCGCAGCTCCACGCTGTCCTGCGTCGTTTCGCTGTCCTGTCGGTACACCTGCCACTGCAGGCGATCGGCCAGGCCCGATTCAACTAGGTCAATCTCGTGAGCCAGGGCCAGCCTTGCGCGGGTCTGTTCGTCGTCGCCCGCCAGCGAGCGCGTTAGCGCACTCACTGCCGACAGCACCTGGGTGTCGCTGCGGTCTTCGTTGGCGTCCAGCGTCAGCCGAAAGCGCTGGTTCGCGCTGGGCTCGAACACCAGCTTGGCCAGCACCGACTTGCCGCGCGTGTCCTGCGGGTTGGCCGCCGTGCGCAGCGCGCCACTGCTGCGGTTGTCGCCGGCATTGTCGGTTTCCTGGCCGCTGCGCGCCGACGCGGCCAGCAGCGTGGACCAGCGCTCGCCCGCAAACGCGGTGGTGACTCCGCCGAACAGACCCTGGCTGTCGCCCTGGTAGCCGAACTTCAGGCCCACGTGGCTTTTGTCGCCGTCCTGCAGATAGTCGGAAGGATCCTTGGTGATGAAGGACACCACGCCGCCCAGCGCGTCGGAGCCATACAGCGAGCTCGACGGGCCGCGGACGATTTCCACCGCGTTCAGCGTGTCCAGGTCCACGAAGTTGCGGTTGGCGCTGGAGAAACTGCCGATGGAAAAACCATCGGACACCGGAATGCCGTCGGTCTGTATCAGCACTCGGTTGCCGTCCAGGCCGCGGATACGGAAACCGCCCAAGCCAAAGCGACCAAAGCTAGACGTCACCGAGACGCCCGGTTCGTAGCGCACCAGGTCCTTGATGTCGCGCGCCAGCTGCCGGTCCAGGTCTTCGCGTGTTAACACGGTGACGGTGTTGGGGACTTCGTCCAGCGTGCGTGCCGAGCGCGTGGCGCTCACCGTCACGGTGTCCAGCACGGCCAGGCTGCCGGCATCAGGCGTGGTGACGCGCTCCCGTGCAAGTGCCGGGGAAGTCAGCGCGAGGCCCAGGGCCAGCGCAATCGGGGTGGGTCGCATCGAAGGAGAATCCTCGGGTAACGCCGGAACGCCAGTGGGGCGCATTGCACGGCGGGTTGCTGGCTGGCGGGTGCCGGCCGCGCCCAGAAGCGGCGCGGCGGCGCGGGGGGTGGCTGGCTTTCCTTGCGAATAATAATGATTCGCATTCGCATGTCAAGGATTGTCTGCGGCGTTGCCCCGCCCGCCGCGGCCTATACTCCGGTCGGCGAAATCGCGCCCGCTCGGGAGTTCGCATGGACGCGCTGTGGATTTCCACCCTGGCCGTCGCCATCGCCGAAATCGGCGACAAGACCCAGCTTCTGGCGCTGGTGCTGGCGGCGCGCTATCGCAAGCCCTGGCCAATCATTGCCGGCATCCTGGTGGCCACCGTGGCCAACCATGCCCTTGCGGGCTGGTTCGGGTCGCTGGTCACTGGCTGGGTGCATCCGGAAGTGCTGCGCTGGGGCGTGGTGCTGTCGTTCCTGGCCGTGGCGGCCTGGGCGCTGGTGCCCGACAAGCTGGACGAGGGCGAGGTGAAGGCGCCGAAGTTCGGTCCCTTCCTGGCCACCCTGATCGCCTTCTTCATCGTCGAGATTGGCGATAAGACCCAGGTGGCCACCGTGGTGCTGGCCGCGCAGTATTCCCCGCTGTGGCAGGTGGTGGCGGGAACCACGCTGGGCATGGCTATCGCCAATGTGCCGGTGGTGCTGCTGGGCTCGCGGTTCGCGGCCAAATTGCCCTTGAAAGCGGCCCGGTGGGCGGCGGCGGCACTGTTCGCAGCCCTGGGGCTCTGGGTCGCCCTGCGCGGCCTGCCGGGCTAGCACCCTGCCGGCCTGACAGCGCGCCACCGGCCCGGCTATCCTCGCCGCTTACCTCATCAGGCCACGACCCCCGGCGTGAGTACCCTGCGCGAGCAACTCGACGATCTGGCGCAATCCCTGCGCGACCCGCCCGACGAGATCCTGTTGGAAGTGGGCGCCGGCGGCGAACTGCTGGTGGCGCAGCTGCGGGTGGCCGTGGCGCTGCTGTTGGTGCTGATGCCGGCCTTGAACCTGCTCACTGGCGGCAGCCGCTACGAATCTGCCTCGGGCCTGCTGGGCGTGCTGCTGATCCTGCTGGTGAGCGTGCTGTGGCTGCGGCTGGCGCAGCGGGCCCGGCGCTATGCCTGGCTGCCGATGGTGTCGGCGGCGTTCGACGTGAGCATGGTGACGCTCGTGTTGGTATTGCTTGGGCTGGGCTCGCCGGTGGCGTCACTCAACAGCCTGGTGGTGTGGTGCTGTTACCTGCTGGCCATCTTCGCCACGGCGCTGCGGCACGATGTACGGGTGACGGTGGCGACGGGCGCGCTGGCGATTGGGCAATTCGCACTGCTGTGGCTGGCGGTGGCGGCGCTGCACGAGGGGCCGCTGAGATCGGTGGACTACGGCACGGTGAGCGTGTCCAACCAACTGCAGCGCCTGGTGCTGCTGGTGGCCGTGACCCTGGTGACGGCGATGGTGGTGTTCCGCGCGCAGCGGCTGACGCAGCTCTCGGGCACGGATGGGCTGACCGGTTTGCCCAACCGCAGCTACCTCAACACGCGCGTGCCCGCACAGGTGGCCGAGGCGCGCAGCCAGGGCCACACGCTTAGCCTGGCGCTGGTTGACCTGGACAATTTCCGGCACATCAACGCCGAGCTGGGCCACCTGGCGGGTGATCGCGCGCTGCGCCATGCGGTGAAAGTGCTGCGCCGCGAGTTGGCCCGCGAGGAGCCGATGATTCGCGTTGGCGGCGAGGAATTCGTGCTGCTGCTGCGGCTGCCCATCGGCGCGGCGTGGGAGCGCATGGACCACCTGCGGCGCAAGCTCGAGGCCGAGCCATTCGTTCCCGAGCCCGGCGTGGAGCCGCGCCGCCTGACGCTCAGTGCCGGCCTGGCCAGCTGCCCGCAGGACGCCAACGACCTGTCGGGCCTGATGAAGCGCGCCGACCAGCGCCTGCGCGAAGCCAAGGCCAACGGGCGCAACCGGGTGATAGCCCGGGACGGCGGCTGAACCGCCTTGCCGGGGCCGGGGGCCTGCTCTACCCTGCTCCATCGCCCAGGGAAGCATCCCGTCAATGATCAGCAGCATCTTTTTTGGCCTGTTCGGCCTGTCCGTCCTCCTGTTCATCGCCTGGCTGTTCTCCAACAACCGCGGCGCGGTGGACTGGCGGCTGGTGGCCACGGGCGTGGCCCTGCAGATCGGCTTCGCGGCGCTGGTGCTGCTGGTGCCGGGCGGCAGCCAGGTGTTCGACGCGCTCGGCCAGGGTTTCGTCAAGGTCCTGAGCTTCGTCGGCGAGGGTTCGAAGTTCATTTTCGGCGACCTGATGGACACCTCGAAGTTCGGATTCATCATCGCCTTCCAGGTGCTCCCAACCATTATCTTCTTCGCCGCGCTCATGGGCGTGCTCTACCACCTGGGCGTGATGCAGCTCATCGTTCGCTTGATGGCCACCGCCATTACCAAAGTGATGAAGGTGTCGGGCGCGGAAACCACCAGCGTGTGCGCCAGCGTCTTCATCGGCCAGACCGAGGCGCCGCTCACCGTGCGGCCGTACATCAGCAAGATGACCGAGTCCGAACTGATCACCATGATGATTGGCGGCATGGCGCATATCGCCGGCGGCGTGCTGGCGGCCTACGTGGGCATGCTGGGCGGCGAAGACCCGGTGCAGCAGGCTTTTTACGCCAAGCACCTGCTGGCCGCCTCCATCATGGCCGCGCCCGCCACCCTGGTTATCGCCAAGCTGCTCATCCCGGAAACCGGCAACCCGCTCACCCGCGGCACGGTGAAGATGGAGATCGAGAGGACCACCACCAATGTGATCGATGCCGCCGCCGCCGGCGCCGGCGACGGCCTGCGCCTGGCGCTGAACATCGGCGCGATGCTGCTGGCCTTCATCGCCCTGATCGCGCTGCTGAACTGGCCGCTCACCTGGCTGGGCGACGTGACGGGGCTTGCGCAGTGGCTGGGCCGCCCCACCGACATGGCCACCCTGCTGGGCTACCTGCTGGCGCCGATCGCCTGGGTGATCGGCGTGCCCTGGCAGGATGCGGTGACCGTGGGCGGATTGATCGGCCAGAAGATCGTGCTCAACGAGTTCGTGGCCTACGGGCAGCTGTCCGAGATCATCCGCGGCAACGTGGAAGGCGTGTCGCTGACGCCGCAGGGCAAGCTCATCGCCACTTACGCGCTTTGCGGCTTCGCGAACTTCAGCTCCATCGCCATCCAGATCGGCGGCATCGGCGGGCTGGCGCCCGACCGTCGCCAGGACTTGGCGCGGTTCGGCCTGCGCGCCGTGCTGGGCGGGACCCTGGCGACGCTGATGACGGCCACCATCGCGGGCGTGCTGACCGGCCTAGGCGCCTGAGGCC
>JANNQY010000399.1:0-4965 GCA_031400995.1 Lysobacteraceae bacterium | reverse complement strand
GGTGTGGTAGGCCACGGGATCGTAGCCGCGGATGGCGCCTTCGGGCGTAGCGAAGACTTCGTCCACGGCAATTGCCGATCCGGACACGCCGAAGGCGACTAGGGCGAAAAAAAAGCAAGCGAAATAGCGCATGGGCAGCTCCGTGGGGTCGTTACACAGAGTAGAGAGGCGGGCCAGGGGCAAAAAGGTTCGCGCCTGGTCTAAACAGCGGCCGACCCCGGCCAGCCATGGCCTCCGATGACTACCCCTGCCGGCGTGCCGCCAGCGCAAACTCCAGCGCCCCGCACACGGCCGCCACCTGCGCCGCATTGCACTGCTCGGCGGAAGCGCGCCGGCTGTCGGGGTACACCTCGGTGGTGGTGCGGTAGCGCGCCGTGGTGACGCCGGCGCACAGGCCCAGTTCGCGCACTGCGTAGTTGATGACGCCGGGCTGCACCACGACTTCGCCAATGATTCGCCCCTGCACATCAGCGGGCGCGATGTGCGTCACCTTCGCCACCGCCGCTATCACCGCGGCCTGGAACTCGGGCTGCGGGTCTTCGGTGTCGCCCACCGTGTAGAAGCCATCGGGAATCTCGCCGGGCTCGAACACCTCACCGTCGCGCGCCGCCTTGGCCGGGCGGAACTCGGACTCGTCGCTGTCGGTGGTTTCATGCAGGTCAATGTGCACCAGGAAGCGGTCGCGCAGGGGCGCCACCAGGCTCGCTAGCGCCGCCGATTCCTCCGCCGCGCCGCCTTCGCGGAACTGGCGGTTTGGGTCCACGGCGTTGTAGTTCCAGCGCTGGATGCGCTCGTAGGCCCAGGGGCTGACGCAGGGCACGATCAGCAGGTTGCAGCGCCCGCCGTAGCCGGCCGCATTCTGGGCAGCAAAGCGCAGCGCGCCGTGCACGCCGCTGGTTTCATAGCCGTGTACGCCGCCGGTGACCAGGGCGCTGGGCAGCTCCTCGCGCCACGGGCGCGATTTCAGCGCGAGCAGCGGGTACTCATCGGCGCCGTAGTGCAGGCGCCCGTAGTCCACCACGTCGAATTCGCTGCGCAGCGCTTCGATGGCGGCCAGCACGTCTACGGCGTGACTGCGCTGTGCCGTCTGTCGCGCGCGCCATAGGACCACTTCAGCCGGGCTCCAGGGCTGGCCCGGGGTGCCAATGGGATAGGAAGTCTCGAGGGTCATGACATGGGCTCTTGGGGCGAAGGATGGTTCCAGACTATTCGCAGCACCGCAAAGGAAACCCACGCCAGCACGCCCGCGGGAAGGACGAAGAGCAGCAGGGTGCCGCCGCCGCGGGACATCCAGGCAAAACCGCCGTAGAGGAAGAACGCCGTGACCAGCGCCGAGACCGAGGCCACTGCCGTAAGCAGCACGATCACCGGCCCGCGAACCCAGCCCCAGCGCCATCCGCCGGCCGCCATGGCCAGCGCAAGCACCGCAACCACCATGGCCAAGGCAATTTGTCGGTCCACGGCGCTACCCTCGCTTAGCCCGTTACGCGCGTCATTTGCCCGGTTCCGGCTTGTTCACGAATCTCTCCAGCAGCTTCTTTCCCTCGGGGCTCTGCGCCAGGCCCTCGAGCATGCTGGCTACCGCGGTGCCGCCGTCGGCGGAGAACAGGTCCATCACGCCCGACAGGCCCTTGCCCGGCGTGCCGGCGTTGGAGATCACTTTCACGTCGGCGGATTTCAGCGCCTCGGCCTGGGCAGTGCCCACGGCCTGGGCGGCCTCGATGTTGCGGATGCCCAGCAGGTAGGTCTGGTAGCCCTGGTCGCTGCCGATCTTCTCGGCCAGCTTGATCTGCGCGTCCACCGGCGCCATCAGGATGGCGGTTTCGGCCGAACCCTTGGCGTTGCCCTCCAGCGTGATGCCCTCGGCGTTGCGCCTGGCGGCTTCCAGCTGGCCTTCGGCGGTGAGCACGGTCTGCTGCTTGTGGCCCTCGGCCGACACGATGGCGACCTGCTTGGTGCCCTCGGCCGACACGATGGCCACCTGCTTGGCGGCATCCGCCTGCACGATGGCCACTTCCTTGGCCTGCGCGGCAGTGATGACGGCCACCTCGCGGCTGATCTCGGCGCCGCGCACGTTCTTCACCTGCACCACGTCCATTTCCTTGGCTGCGGTTTCGCGCTGCTGCACTTTCACCTGCTGCGAAGCCTGTTCGTTGGCCACGCCCACGTTCTTGTCCTTTTCGGCGGTGCGCAGGCCCACCTGCTCGGCGGCCAGCTGGCGCGACATCTCGATTTCGCGCTTGGCGGCAATCTCGGCCATCTCGGCCTGGCGGCTGTTGTCGGCCACCACCAGGCGCGACTCGCGCTCGATGCCCGAGGTGCGCTTGGCCATGATGTTGTGGATGACGTCGCTGTCCTTGGCGTCGCGGATATCCATCAGCTCGATGTTCTTGATGGCCTCCACGCCCCAGCCGCCCAGCTGCGGCTGCACTTCCTTGGTGAACGCTTCGCCGAAGCGGCTGCGGTCGAGCATGATCTGGTCGATCTCGTGCCCCGCCAGCACGGTGCGCACCGAGCCCTGCACGATGGCCGTCAGCTGCTCCTTGAGCTCTTCGAACGAAGCGACGCGCTGCGCGCAGGTATTGGAATCGTTGATGCGGAAAAAAGCCATCACGTGCACCAGGAACGGCACGCGCTCTTTATCGTAGGCCGCATAATCCGGCAGGTCGATGGCGAAGTTCGACACCGGCAGCATCACCCGCTGCAGGCCGATCAGCGGCAGGCGCGACGGCCATTCGTAGTAGGTGTTGCTGGCGAAGCCCTTGCCGAAGGACACGGTGTTGTTGCGGGTCTGGATGATGTGCACTTCGTTCACCGGCACCACGCGGCGCAAGGCGATGACCCAGAAGAAAACGATGATGGCGAGGAAGGCGATGACGGCGCCGACGGCGGTGAGGATGAGGGTGCTGCCGAGCATGGGGGATCCCGAGGCGGAGGAACGAGCATCGAGTATACGGCGACGGCCGCGCGACACTAGCGGCCGGGATCAGCGACTGTCGAGGTAGGCCTTCAGCGCGGCGATTTCGCCATCGGTCATTGCATTGAACCGCCACGCCGCCACCCCGCTCATCAGGCCCGACTTGGATTTTCCGCCAGTGGCGATTTCGCCGGTGCGCATCAGCCGATGGAACTGCTCCGCGGTGTAGGCCTTGGCCACCACCAGTGAGGGCGAGGTGTCGCCCTCGAAGCCGTTGAGGTCCCAGCCGTGGCATTCGCCGCAGGTGGTCATGGCCAGGTGCTTGCCCAGCGCCAACGGCTCGGTGGGCGGTGCCGCGGGTGGGCGGTTGCCGGGAGACGGCTTCACGTCGTCGAGCAGGGGGTCGGTGCCCTCGGCCACCATCTTCACCATGGCCTCGGACCACTGGCCCGCAGGCAGCGCCGGATTGGACACGTGCGGCAGCGCGCGCAGCCAGGCGGTGATATCGCGCAGTTCCCGGTCGCTAAGGTGCTGGAACATCGGGATCGGCATGCCCAGCGGCAAATGGCCGTCGTGCGTGCGGCCTTCGCGCAGCAGCGCCACCAAGGCGGCATCGTCGTACAGGTCGCGACGCTCGGTGAGGTTGGGCGCAACGATGCGGCCAGCCTCCTTGTTTTCGAAGAACACCTGCCCCGCCGCGTTTTCACCGTGGCAGCCATTGCAACCCAAGCGAGTGGCCACGCGCAGGCCTTCGATGGGGTCGCCGGCGGGCGGCGCGGCGTCCGCCACGGGGGCTGTAGCGGGCGCCGGCGGCGCGGGGGCTTGGCTACAGGCGGCCAGCAGCAAAACGGTCACGACTACTGCAATGCGCATGCCCTACCCTCGTCAGTGTGTTGCTTGGGAAACGGTCTTCACCGCCCCTACCGGCCAACCCAGGCCCAACGAAATTGCTCCTAACAGCCCCTTAACCCTCCTCCGATACCATTCACGCCCACCTCGCTCCGGAGCAACGCATGTCCTACATCGACGGCTTCGTAACTGCAGTCCCCACCGCCGGGAAACAAGCGTTCATCGACCACGCCCGCAAGTTCGACCCCGTTTTCATGGAGTATGGCGCCATCCGCGTGGTGGATGCCTGGGGCGACGACGTCCCCGCCGGCAAGGTCACCGACTTCCAGCGCGCGGTGTTGGCCACGGCCGATGAGACCGTGGTGTTCTCCTGGATTGAGTGGCCGGACAAGGCGACGCGCGATGCGGGCATGGCCAAGATGATGGAGGACCCGCGCATGGACCCGGCCCTGAACCCGATGCCGTTCGACGGCAAGCGGATGATCTATGGCGGGTTCGTACCGGTGGTGGTGCTGGAGGCCTAGTCGCGGCTTCCCAGCCTAATTTTGGCGTTTCGCGAGCGCTAGCGCTCGTCCAGAGCGTGGTGGATAAGCACCACGCACTGGGAAGCAAACAGCATCTTCGAGCCCAGTGAGATCCGCTTTGTGCCCAGGCGGTCGAGGGTGTGGAAGGTGTTTTTCGGCATCGGGATGTGGTCGGTGAGCAGGAAGCAGGGGCTGCCTTCGAACGCCTGCTCGCGGATGGGCGTGCCCTTGCGGTCCATCGCGAAGATCTGATGGTCGGCCGCCAGTTCCAGCACCAGCTTTTCGAAGCTGAGGGTGCGCACCGTAACGCCCGACTCCACCGGTCGCGATTCTTCCTTGCCCATGCCGCGCGACGCGTCCAGCGCTGCCGCCACCTTGCCCAGCAGCGCGCGCTCGTCGAAGCCGCCGATGTGGTGCATGGCGCTGGCTTCGAAGCGCACCGTGCGCGAGTAGTCCTGCGTGCTCTCCAGCACCAGGTACACCACCACGTCGGCCCGATGCGACTGCGCCACGAAGATGGCGTTCATCAGCGTGTGCGCCAGGATTTCGGTGTGCGCCTCCTGGCCGACGGCGGCCAGCAGTTTCTGGGCGTCGGTGGGGGCGGCGCGGGCGCGGAGGACGAAGGTTCGCATGGGCTTTCCTAGAGTACCGGGCAGTGCGCCGGTGCCGCCGGGC
>JANNQY010000398.1:0-12112 GCA_031400995.1 Lysobacteraceae bacterium | reverse complement strand
AGTTCCAGGCCGGCGACACCGTCACCAGCCAGCAGGTAGTCGCCATCATCGAAGAAGGTGCCGTCGCCGCCGCTCCGCCAGCGGCTGCCGCGCCCGCCGCTGCATCGGCCGCCGTCGCGCCCGCCAAAGCCGCCGCGCCGGCACCGGCAGCCAAGTCCGGCTCCGCCGAACTGCCGCCTGGCGCCGCCGCGCACGCCGCCCGCAACGACGTGAACCCGGCCGACGTCGCCGGCACCGGCCGCGCGGGCCGCGTGACCAAGGAAGACGTGGTCAACCACATCAAGGTGGGCGGCGGCGCGCGCGCCGAGCAGCGCGTGCCGATGACGCGCATCCGCCAGCGCATCGCCGAACGCATGATGCTGGCCAAGAACTCCATCGCCATGCTCACCTCCTTCAACGAGGTGAACCTGTCCAAGGTGATGGCGATGCGCAAGGAGCTGGGCGAGCCGTTCGAGAAGACCCACGGCATCAAGCTGGGCTTCATGAGCTTCTTCGCCAAGGCCGCGGCCAACGCGCTGCAGAAATACACGGTGGTGAATTCCTCCGTGGACGGCACCGACGTGATTTACCACGGCTACGCCGACATCTCCGTGGCGGTCTCCACCGAAAAGGGCCTGGTGACGCCGGTGCTGCGCAACGTCGAGAACATGAGCTTCGCCGACATCGAGTCCTCGATCGCCGGCTACGCCAAGGCGGCCCGCGAGGGCGGCCTGAAGCTCGAGGACCTGCAGGGCGGGACCTTCACCATCACCAATGGCGGCACCTTCGGCTCGCTGATGAGCACGCCGATCGTCAACCCGCCGCAGTCGGCCATCCTGGGCATGCACGCCATCAAGGAGCGCCCGATCGCCGAGAATGGCCAGGTGGTGATCGCGCCGATGATGTACATCGCGCTGTCGTACGACCATCGCGTCATCGACGGCAAGGACGCGGTGCTGTTCCTGGTGGATATCAAGAACCAGCTCGAGAACCCGCACCGAATGTTGCTGGGCCTGTAAGGCCCCTCCAATTTCCCTCTCCCATTCATGGGAGAGGGCAAGGGTGAGGGCACCCGCTACGCATGGAAGCCCCCCATCCCGGCCTTCCCCCGCAAGCGGGGGAAGGAGAACAGCCTGAAGGACTCTTGAAATGAGCGAGCAATACGACGTCGTTGTCATCGGAGCCGGCCCCGCCGGCTACCACGCGGCCATCCGCGCCGCGCAGCTGGGCATGAAAGTGGCCTGCATCGACGCTGCGCTGGGCAAGGACGGCAAGCCCGCGCTGGGCGGCACCTGCCTGCGCATCGGCTGCATCCCCTCCCAGGCGCTGCTCGACTCCTCCAGGCAGTTCTGGAACCTGCAGCACCAGTTCGCCGACCACGGCATCAGCACCACTGGCGCCAAGATCGATGTCGCCACGATGATTGGCCGCAAGGACAAGATCGTGAAGCAGTTCACCGGCGGCATCGCGGCGCTGTTCAAGGCGAACAAGATCACGGCGTACTACGGCTTCGGCACGCTGCAGCCGGGCAAGGTGGTGAAGGTGAAGCAGCACGACGGCAGCGAAGTGGAGCTGGCGGGCAAGCACGTCGTCATCGCCGCCGGCTCGGATTCGATCGAGCTGCCGTTCGCGAAGTTCGACGGCAAGAACATCGTCGACAACGTCGGTGCGCTCGATTTCACCGAGGTGCCCAAGCGCCTGGGCGTGATCGGCGCCGGCGTGATCGGCCTGGAGCTGGGCAGCGTTTGGAAGCGCCTGGGTTCCGAAGTAACCATCTTGGAAGCGATGCCTGATTTCCTCGCTGCCGTGGACGCCGAAGCAGCCAAGGTCGCGCTCAAGGAGTTCAAGAAGCAGGGCCTGGACATCAGGCTGGGCACCAAGCTGGGCAAGGCCGAAGTGAAAAAGGACGGCGTGCACTTGGCCTTCAGCGACGGCAAGGCCGAGCAGACCCTGGTGGTGGACAAGCTGCTGGTGGCGGTGGGCCGCAAGGCCGCAAGCAAGGGCCTGCTGGGCGAAGGCACCGGCGTGCAGATCAACGCCCGCGGCCAGATTGAAGTGGACGAACACTGCTACACCGGCGTCGAGGGCGTCTGGGCCGTGGGCGACTGCGTGCGCGGGCCGATGCTGGCGCACAAGGGCTTCGAGGAAGGCATCGCGGTGGCCGAGCTCATCGCCGGGCTGCCGGGCCACGTCAATCTCGACACCATTCCCTGGGTGATCTACACCGAGCCGGAAATCGCATGGGTGGGCAAGAACGAGCAGGAACTCAAGGCCGAAGGCATTCCCTACAAGACCGGCAGCTTCCCGTTCGCCGCCGTGGGCCGCGCCGTCGCCATGGGCGAACCCGCCGGCTTCGTGAAGGTGATCGCGCACGAGGAAACCGACCGCATCCTGGGCATGCACCTGGTGGGCGTGAATGTTTCCGAGCTGGTGCACGAAGGCGTGCTGGCGATGGAATTCCACGGCTCGGCCGAGGACTTGGCGCGCATCTGCCACGCCCACCCCACGCTGTCGGAAGCCATCCACGACGCCGCGATGGCGGTGGACAAGCGCGCCATCCACAAGGCCAACTGAGTTACGCATAGGCTGGCCGCGAGAGGCGCCTCCGGGCGCCTCTTTGCATTCCCAAGGAGAGCACATGACCATCCCTGCCCGCTTCCAGGCCTACCGCATCCATACCGAAGGCGGCCACCGCGCCGGCATCGAATCGATCGCGCTCGAGGAACTGTCGCCCGGCGAAGTCGTGGTCAAGGCCGCCTATTCCAGCGTGAACTACAAGGACGCGCTGGCCGGCACCGGGCAGGGCAAGATCCTGCGCCGCTCGCCGCTGGTGGGTGGCATCGACGTGGCGGGCCACGTGGTGGCATCCAGCGACGCGCGCTTCCGGGAAGGCGACGCGGTGCTGTGCACCGGCAGCGGGCTGTCGGAAACGCGCGACGGTGGCTATTCGCAGTACGTGCGCTTGCCGGCGGACTGGACCATTCCGCTGCCGTCGGGCCTCACGCTGCGGGAGGCGATGGTGCTGGGCACGGCCGGCTTCACCGCCGGGCTGTCGCTGCTGCGCATGGAGCAGAATGGCCAGACCCCCGCCATGGGCCCGGTGGTGGTCACTGGCGCCACGGGCGGCGTGGGCATGCTCGCGCTGGCGGTGCTGGCGCGCGCGGGCTACGAGGCGCACGCGATTTCCGGCAAGGCCGAACACAGCGATTTCCTGCGCCAGGTCGGCGCCAGCCAGGTGTTCCCGCGCGAAACCCTGCACGACGCCACGCGCCCGCTGGAAAACGCCCGCTGGGCCGGCGCTATCGACAACGTAGGCGATCCAGCGCTGGCCGCGCTCACCCGCGTCATCCAGCCCTACGGCAACATCGCCAGTTGCGGCCTGGCCGGCGGCCCGGGACTGGCCACCACGGTGATGCCTTTCATCATCCGCGGCGTGTCCTTGCTGGGCATCGCCTCGGCGGGCACCGCGCGGGCGCAGCGCGAACAGGTCTGGGAGCGCCTATCCGGACCCTGGAAGCCGGCCCGCCTGGGGGCCATCTGCACCCTGGAAACCACGCTGGATGGCTTGGCCGAGGTGTTCCCGGCCATGCTGGCCGGCGCCTCCTTCGGACGAACGGTAGTGCAACTCTGACTTCGCTTGCGCCCTGCCCACCCCAGCGGCATACAATCAGGCACCCGTTGGAGGTCCATTCATGGCACGTATCCTCATTGTTGATGATTCCCCGTCCCAGCTCATGGGCATGAAGCGCATCGTAGAAAAGCTGGGACACGAAGCCCTGACCGCCGAAGACGGGGCCGCCGGAGTGGAAACCGCCAAGGCCGAAAGGCCCGACCTGATCCTGATGGACGTGGTGATGCCCAACCTCAACGGGTTCCAGGCCACCCGCGCAATTTCCAAAGACGCCACCACCTCCCACATCCCCATCGTGCTGGTCACCACCAAGGACCAGGAAACCGACAAGGTCTGGGGCATGCGCCAAGGCGCCAAGGCCTACATCACCAAACCCTTCAACGAGGGCCAACTGGTCGAAGTAATCAACGGCCTACTCGCCCACTAACCAAAAAAACGGCGTCAGAGTGAGTTCTTAGGAACTCACTCTGACGCCGTTTTTTGTGGATCAGGGTTTGGTGGGGTCGAAGTCGAAGGCTTCGGACATTTGGCGGTAGAGGTCTTTCTGGGCGTCGGTTTCGGCGCGCGGGGCGCGGACTTCGATTTCCACCAGTTGGTCGCCGGGGGTGGGTTTTCCGGGCAGGCCGCGGCCGCGCAGACGCAGCTTGCGGCCGGTGTCGGAGTCGGGCGGGATGCGCAATTCCACCGCGCCACCCAAGGTGGGCACGCTCAGCGTGGCGCCCAGTGCCGCCTGCCAGGGCGCCAGCGCCAGCGTGTAGAGCACGTTGCGGCCGTCCACCTCGAACTCCGCGTGCGGGCGGTAGTCGATCTCCAGCAGCAGGTCCGAAGCGCGGCCACCGCCACTGCGACCCTGCCCGGCCAGGCGGATCACCTGGCCCGGCGCGATGCCCGCCGGTACGTTCACTTCCAGCGTGCGGCCGTCCACGGTGATCCGCTGCTTGCCGCCGGTGTAGGCCAGCTGCAGTCCGATGGCCAGCTTGGCGCGCAGGTCGCCAGCAGGCGGTTGGGGAGCACGGCCACCGCCGCGAGCGCCGGCGCCAAACATGGATTCGAAGAAGTCGCTGAAGCCACCGCCCTGGCCGAAATCCTGCTGGTAGCGGAAGCCGCCGTCACCCCCACCCTGGCCAAAGCCCGGCGGTGGCCGGAAGTCTTCGCCGGGCCGATAGCCCTGGGACTTCAGCTGGTCGTACTCGGCGCGCTTGTCCTTGTCGCGCAGCACTTCATAGGCCTCGTTGATGGCCTTGAAGCGCTCTTCCGCGCCTTTTTCCTTGCTCACGTCCGGGTGGAACTTGCGCGCCAGGCGACGATAGGCGGTTTTAATCTCCGCTTCGCCAGCGCCGGCCTCCACGCCAAGCGTTTCGTAATAATCGTTGAACTGCATGCTCGGCCTCGGGGCAAGCGGTGCCCGTCCCGGCAGTTTACCCGTGCTCGCCAGCCAGTCCGCACCCGGGCGTCACGCGGGCTGGTTAAACTGCCCGTCCCCCACACCCAACGGAGCCCACATGACCATCCAGGTCGGCGACAACATTCCCCAAGCCACCCTCAATATGCTCAAGGACGGCGTGCAGGCAGTGAACACCTCCGAGTTGTTCGGCGGCAAGAAAGTGCTGCTGTTTGCCGTGCCGGGCGCGTTCACCCCCACCTGCTCGGCCAAGCACCTGCCCGGCTACGCGGAACACTTCAACGACTTCGCGGCCCGCGGTATCAGCGTTGCCTGCCTGTCGGTGAACGACGCCTTCGTGATGGACGCCTGGGCCAAGAGCCAGGGCGTGCCGGAAGGTATCCACATGCTGGCCGACGGCAACGGGGCGTTCACCCAAGCCTTGGGCCTGGAGCTCGACGCCACTGCTTTCGGCATGGGCCTGCGCGCCAAGCGCTTCGCGCTGTACGCCGAGGACGGCGTAGTGAAGCAGCTGCACGTGGAAGCGCCGGGCGAGTTCAAGGTGTCGGCCGCCGAGTACGTGCTCGAACACCTGGCCTGAATCAGCGCACGACCCGCAGGATCAATTCGTCCCAGGCGCCTGAGTCGGCCAGTGCCGTAATGCGCAGCGGGCCGGGTTGATCCAAGGACACGGTCCAGCGGCGCGAGCCGCTGGTTTCCGCCGCCAGCCGCCCGTTCACCAGCCAGCGAACGCGTGCCTGCGTGCCCAGCGCACGCAGGCTCAGCGTGGCGGGCTTGGCGCTGCCGGGTGCGCGCGCCAAGCGGGCGCCCTCGCCCGGGCCTTCAATCCGAAGGCTTTCCCTCGCTTCCAAACCATCGGGCGCACAGCCTGCCGCCAACGGCGGGATGGCGCTGGCGCGGCGCTGCACGGCCGGCAGCCACGGATAGGCCAGGCTGGGCCAGCGCGCGATTTCCATCCGCCGACGCGGCGCATCGCCGCGGCAGCCGGCCGACAAGCGCAGCCCGCTGCGCGCATCCACGTCCACCGCCAACCGTCCGGCGCTCCACAGGCGCGCGTCGCGTTCGGGCAGGGTGGGCGGCAGGCTGCCCACCAGCGCCAGCGCCTCGCGCTTCTGTTGGCACAGGCCCGGCGCCGCCGGATCCGGCGGCAGGCCCAAGGGCCAGCAAATGTCGAGTTTGCGCACGCTGTCCGGCAGCGCCCTCGGACGTGCGTCATCGGCATGGCGCGGCAGGCTGTCCACCACTTCGAACAGCAGCGGCAGCGCCGTGATGGCCCCGTATTGCCCCGGCAAGGGCGTCCCGTCCGGCCGCCCCACCCATACGCCCACCGTGTAGCGCGCCGTGCTGCCCAGCGCCCAGGCGTCGCGAAAGCCGTAGCTGGTGCCGGTTTTCCACGCCAAGCGGCTTCGGCTGCTGGTGTCGATGGCGTCGTCGCGCTGGCCCGGGCGGCCGTTCTGTTCGAGGATCTCGCGAATGATCCAGGCCGCGCCCGGCGACAGCAGGCGCCGCTCCTGCAGCGGCTGCCCGGGCCGGTACCGCACAGGGCCGGCAAGGCCTTCCGCATTGAGCGCGCGGTAGGCGCCCACCAATTCCTCAAGCCGCGTGCCGGTACCGCCCAGGATGATGGACAGGTTGGGTTGCGCGCCGCGCGGCAGCCGCAGTTTCACTCCGGCATGGGCCAGCCGCGCCGAGAAACGCGCCGGACCCACCCGGTCCAGCACATCCACCGCCGGCACGTTCAGCGACAGCCGCAGCGCCTGCGCCACCGACACCGGGCCGTTGAACGTGGGGTCGAAGTTGACGGGGCGATAGCGCCCGAAACTCTGCGGCGCATCCACCAGCAGGCTTTCCGAGTGCAGCAGGCCATCATCAATGGCCAGGCCATAGAGAAAGGGCTTGAGCGTGGAGCCGGGCGAACGCGTGGCGCGCACCATGTCCACATGACCCAACCGGCGCGCATCGGCGAACGCCAGCGAGCCGACATACGCGCGCGCCTCCAGCGTGGCGTTGTCCACCACCAGCAGCGCGGCCGAAGTGCGGTCCGGCAGCTGCGCGAAGTAGCCGGCGAGGCGATCTTCCAGCGTGCGCTGCAGGCCGGCATCCAGCGTGCTCTGGATTCGCGCCTGGCCAGGCAACTCCGAGCGCAGGCGCTGGGCCAGCAGCGCCGCCGACAGCGGCGGCTGCAGGCGGCGCGCCACCACCGGTTCAATGCGGGCATCGGCCACCTGCGCCGGGCTCCACACGCCGCGCGCGGCCATGCGCGCCAGCACCTTGTCGCGCGCCGCGCGCGCGGCCTCGGGATGGCGATCGGGACGCAGCCGGCTGGGGGCCTGCGGCAGCACCGCCAGCAGCGCCGCTTCGGCCTGCGACAGGTTTTTCGCCGGCTTGCCCAGGTAGGCCCAGCTGGCGGCCTCCACGCCTTCGATGGTGCCGCCGAACGGCGCATGGTTGAGGTAGAGCGTGAGGATCTCGGCTTTCGAGTAGCGCAATTCCAGCTGCAGCGCACGCAGCGCCTGGCGCAGCTTGCCGGCCGGCGTGCGCGAATGCGGCTCCAGGATGCGCGCCACCTGCATGGTCAAGGTAGAACCGCCGGATACCACGCGTCCGCTGGCCAGCCACTGGCCACCGGCACGCAGCAGGGCCAGCGGATTCACGCCCGGATGGCGCCAGAACCAGCGGTCCTCGTAGGTCACCAGCGCCTGCAGGTAGTGCGGCGACACCTCGTGCAGGCCGACCGGGTAGCGCCAGACGCCGTCGCGATTGGCGAAGGCGCGCAGTGGCGTGCCATCGGCCGCCAATACCACGGCACCGGCGCTGCCGGCGTCGGGAATGGGCGGTGGAAACCCGCGATCCAGCGCCAACGGCAGCGCCAGCAGCAGCGCCAGCGCCGCGACCAGGCGCCAGCGCCGCCAGCGCTGCGGCGCGAGCGCGGGCGCAGGCGCGCTCAGGGTTGCACGACAGTCACCGACGCCGGCACGGCCTTGCCCACGCCGCGCAGCTCGGGCCGGTACATGTCCTCCACCTGCGGCGGCGGCACCACGTAGGTGCCCGGCGTCACCGCCCGCACCAGGTAGAACAGCTGCGCCTGCTGGCCGGCATACAGTTTCAGCGCGGCCACGTAGCGATCGTCGCGGTACTCCTCATGCAGGATTTCCGACGCGTCGCCGCGGTCGGTGATGGCAATGCCCTCGATGCTGATGTCGGCCCACTGCTCGGGCGGGGTGAGGTTGAGATTCTCCACCTCCAGGCCGGCCGGCAGCAGATCCACCAGCAGGGCGTCCGGCAGCGCTTCCTTCGACTCCACGCGCAGCGATGCCACCAGCACCTGGCCTTCGCGCAGCGGGCCCGGCTTCCACGGCGTGCCGTCGGGGTTGAACCAGCTGCGCTTGACGCTGATGGCGCTGTCGTCCGGCGCCGGCAGGGTACGCGGCACGCCGGCCACGTCGATGCTGGCGAACAGCGGCGCTTCCGACTTCGGCGTGAAGCGCACACCGGCAGCGAGGTCGGCAAAGTTCAGGTCACGGCTGAAGACGCGATCTGCCGCCACCTCGGTCTCCACCTCGCCCATGCGCAGCACGCCCGAGAAGGTGCGCTCGTTGTCCAAGGCCATGCCCTTGCCCAGCCGGGCCAGCGCAATTTGCTCCTGGGTGCTGAGCCAGTAGGGGCGGTCGGCACCCCGCGCCTGCATCTCACGTGACAGCGCCAGCAGCCGCTCGTCGCGCTGCGGCACGCTGCGGCCGTGCTGCTGCAGCAAGGCCAGCATCAGCGCTTCATCGCGCAAGGTGGTGCCGTAGTCGCCCAGCCAGCGTGGCCTCGCGTCCTTCTTGGCGAACGCTTCAGTGATGGCAGTCTTGGCGCGGGCGTCGTCGCCCTGCAGCGACAGCGCCAGGCCCAGGTGCAGCAGCGGCAGGCCGGTGAGCGACTTGCCGCGCTCGTTGTCGAACAGTGCGCGCAGCGTGCCCAGCGGCGCGCGGTTCACCTTGGCCAACACGTAGCCCGCGTGGGCCTGGTAGGCGAATCGCAGGTGATCGGCGCTATCGAAAGCGTAGAACGGTACGCCGCCGGTGAGCAGGTCTTCGTTCAAGCGCTCCAGCGACTTCTGCAGCAGCGTCTCGGGCACCGCGAAGCCAGCTTCACGCGCACCGAGCAGGAACTCGGTGATGTAGGGCGTGAGGATGGGCGTGCTGTCGCTGCCGCCCCACATCGAGAAGTGGCCATTGGGCGCCTGCAGCGCCGCCAGCCGGCTGAAGGCGGATTCAAGCCGCTGGCGCCGGCTGTCGGCATCCAGGCCGGTGAAGCCCATGCGCTGCGCGCTGTCGTTATCCAGCAGCAGGGCCGCGTAGCCACGGGTGGTGGTCTGCTCGACGCAGCCGTAGGGATATTCAAGCAAATCCTGCAGCGCCCGCGCGAACGGAATCGGCGGCTGCGCGGTGACGGTGATGCGGGCCGACACCGTGCCGGGCATCAGTCCGGCCGCCAGGTTGGCGCCCACCTGCAGCGACTCGCCCGGCGCCAGCGTTTGCGCCCGCGAGCGCACGGTGCCAGCCCAGGCCGCGCGCACCGGCACGTCGAACTCGCGATTCACGGCGTATCCGCCGCCTTCGACCTTGAGTTTCAGCGTGCCCACGCCGGCGCCCTCGGTGCCGCTGAGCACATAGCTCAGCGTGGTCTTGGCCTCGGGCTCAAGGCGCACTTTTCCGCGCCCGCCGGCCACGGCGATGGGTCCGCTGGTGTCCAGGCTCACGCTGAATTCGGCCGCGGCGCCGGTGTAGTTCTGCAGGTCCAGCGTAACGGTGCTGCGGTCGCCCGGGGCCAGCGCGCGCGGCGCGCTCACCTCGGCCAGGATCGGCGCGCGCAGCACGCTCTCGCTGCTGCCCTGGCCATACACCTCGTCGCTGTACACCAGCGCCGAAACCCGCAGCGTACCGTTGAAGTCAGGCACCGGCACCGAGACCTTCGCCTGGCCCTTGGCATCCAGCAGCACCGGGCCCGAGAACAGGTCCACGGTTTGCACGCGCGCGGTGGGCCGGCGCGCCTGCGGCAGCGCCAGCAGCGCCATGTCGCCGCCGAATCGCAGCGTGGCGGTCTCGCCGTCAAAGCTTTCGATCACGCGGCCGTAGAGATCAAACGCCTCCACGCCGAGGCGGCGCTGGGCGAAGAAATGGCTGGCCGCGTCCGGCACCGGGAAGCGGGTGATGTTGAGGATGCCGACGTCCACCGCCGACACCGTGGCCCAGGCTTTCTTGCCCGCCAGTGCCGGCGCGCTGAGGGTGACCGGCAGGTCCTGCTCCGGGCGCGTGAGTTCGGGCGCTTTCACGCCCACCGGCACGCTGCGATCGGCGCGGTCCATCGGCACATGCGCCACGCCGACGGCGCGCGCCGGCGTCACCTTTTCCAAGGCCGAACCGCCGCGCAGCACCAACGCGGTGATGTACACATCGTGGCGCTCCCACTCCTTGGTCACCTTGAGTTCGTAGGTTTCACCCGGCTTGGCCAGCAGCGGCTGCACGTGCAGCAAGGTGCCCGCTTCCACCAGCAGCAGGCCCGGGCCGGGCTGCGGCGGCGTGACCGTGACGCGCAGGGTGTCGCCAGCGCGATAGGCGGTCTTGTCCAGCGCCAGCTTCACCTTGTCGGGGCGGGCGTCGAGGCCGCGGTTCTGGTTGTCCCAGCTCCAGCCGGCCACGAACGGCAGCCGCGTAAGCAGGCCGGTGCTGGCATCAAACACTTCCAGCCGGTACTCGCCCCACTCCACCGGGAAATCAACGCGCACGTCGCCATCGGCGCGGGTGGTCAGCGCCCGGGTTTCCAGGGTTTCGTAGCGCGCGCTGTAGTCGTAGCCCCAGCCACCGCCGTCATCCTGGCGCCAGTGGTAGTCGCGCAATTCGCGCACCAGGCGCACGCTCAGCTCGGCGGCCTTTGCGCGCTTGCCGGCGGCATCGCCGCGCATCAGCTCGAAGCTGGCCACGCCGTTGCCGGGCGCGCCATCGGCCATGTCGAACATCGGACGCACGCCGACCAGCAGCGGTGCCGGCCACAGCGTGCGCGTGAGGCTGCGGCTGACCGGGCGGCCGCCGCTTTCGAACACACTGCCGGTAACCACCACCGACACCGGCGCCGTGGGTTTGGCGGCTTCTTCCGGCAGCGCCAGCGCGATGCTGTACTGGCCGTTGTCATCCAGCGGCGAATCCACCGCGTCGTCGCCCGGCTTGGGCAAGGCCAGCGTCGGGTCGCCGAAAAAATGGTCAGGGAAACCCTCCAGCGGATGCTGCTCGGCCGACACCGCCAGCCGCGCGGTGAAGCGATTGCCCGCGGCGGGCGCGCCGTAGAGATAGGCCGCCGTCACGTCCAGCGCCAGCTTCTCACCCGGCTTGAGCGTGGCCTGCGTGCTGGCCAGCTCCAGCTTCATGCGCTCGGGCAGGAACTCCTCGATGCGCAGCGCCATGCCCTGCACCACTTCGGCGGCACCCGGCGCGGTGCGGAACTCCACTTGCCAGCGGCCAGTGGGCACATCGGTCGGCAGCGCCTGGCTCCAGGCGTAGTAGCCGCCTTCCGCCGGGCTCAGGCGTGTCTCCAGGAACACCTTGCCATCGGGCTGCTTGAGGCTGAGGAACAGCGGCTGCGCGTTCACCGCGCGGCCGTCGTAATCGCGCATCAGTGCCGACAGGCGCAAGGTTTCGCCGGGGCGGTACAGGTCGCGGCCCGACCACGCGAACACGTCGAACCAGGCCTGCGGCCGGCCCGCCACTGCGAATTCCGAAAGATCCAGGGCCGGCTGGTTGAACGGCAGCAGCGACACGTCGTTGCCGCTGCGCGCCACCAGCACGTGGCTGGCGTCGAGCTTGTAGGCCACGCGCGCGATGCCGCTGCCGTCGGTGCTGGCCTGCACCACGGCCTCGCCTTCGGTGTTGAGGACTTTCAGCTCAACGTCACCCACCGGCTCGCCCGACTGCAGGGACGCGGTGTGCACGAACACCTGGTCACCGTAGACGCGCACATGCAGGCCCAGGTCGCTGACGAAGAAAATCGCGGTCTCGTAGTCCTGGCTGTAGGCGCCCACCTGGCGCATCAGGGCGAAATACAAGCCTGGTTCCTGCAGCTGG
>JANNQY010000397.1:0-6801 GCA_031400995.1 Lysobacteraceae bacterium | reverse complement strand
GTGAAACCCACCACGCTGGCCAGGTACACCGCAGGCAACAGCAGCGACAGGGCGAGCAATGCGGCCCGGCGGCCAAGGTTCATGTGGTGTTCCAGAGGCAGCGGCGTTGCCGCATAGACGCGCAAGCATAGCGGCAGGGCCGGTGGCGTAGCCCCTTACCTGGTTAGCGATACTGGGCAAAAGGCGGGATTTCGCGCTGGTTTTGGCGGCGCTGCACTATGTTGTCGGACACGCCTGCGGCTCGCGCCTTTTTCCTACGCCCGGGCGCGGCGTCATCGCTTGGCCTGGCTCGGCAAGGGCACTAGTTTCCAAATGCGACTCTGGGGAGGGTGCAATGATCCGGATTTTTCTACTCGACGACCATGCGTTGGTCAGGACCGGCTACCGCCTGATACTGGCGCAGGAAAAAGAGTTCCTGGTGGTGGGTGAGGCGGGCAGCGGCGAGGAGGGCCTGCCGATGGTGCGCCGTCTGCGCCCGGACGTGGTGATCTGCGATTTGCACCTGCCGGGCATCAGCGGCCTGGACATCACCGAGCGGATCGTGCGCGGAAATTTCGGCTCCAGCGTACTCGTGGTTTCGGTGCAGGAAGATGGCCCGATGCCGCGTCGGCTGATCGAGGCGGGCGCCAGCGGCTACGTGGGCAAGGGCTGCGACGCTGCTGAATTGGTGCGCGCAGTGCGCGAGGTGGCTCGCGGCAAGCGCTACCTGGCCAGCCACGTCGCCCAGTGCATGGCGCTGTCCCGCGTCAGCGGCGGCCAGTCACCTTTCGATACGCTGTCGCCGCGCGAACTCGAAGTGACGCGGATGCTCTGCCAAGGCATGCGGATGGAGGAAATTGGCCGCCGCCTCAGCCTGAGCGGAAAAACCGTAGCCACCCACAAGTACCGGCTGTTCGACAAGCTTGGGATCAAGGACACGGTGGCACTGGCGCGGCTTGCGAGCCAGTACGGCGTGTCGGAGCCTGCTTACGCACTGTGAGGTCCGGCGCAGACGGATAAAAGAAAGGCGCCTTTCGGCGCCTGTCTTTCAGCTCTGGCGGGGTGCCTGAGGGGGCTCGTCCGCGTCGTCCAGCGACCAGTCCGGGGCATCGGGAACCGGCACGGCTTCCACCACTGTCGCGGCGGCCGCCGGGGCTTCGGCAGCTTTAGGCGGCGCGTCGAACACCGCGGGCTGCGTGCGCAGGAACGGGTTCACCGGAGCGGCCGGTGCGGGTGCCAACGCGGCTTCCGGTTCGGCCGGAATCAGGCTGGCTTGAACGGGCGTGATGCTGATGGGTGCCGCAGGCTGTGGCGCGACCGCACCTGGCATCGTTGGAACGGGCACCACCGGAACGGGCACCACTTCAGCGGGCACCACCGGAGCGGGTACCACTGCAGCCGGCACGGCCATCGCGATCGGCTCAACGGCGGCCGGCGCTTGCACAGCCTCCAGAACTGGCGCTGACTCGGAAGGTGCTGAAACCACGACAGGCACCGCGGCAAGCACGGGCGTCACGAACGCGACGATACGCGCGGGCACTTCGGCCTGCGCGGGCACCGCCAGCGCAACGGGGGTGACCATCACGGGCGCGGCCACGGCCACGGCCGCGGGGGTGGGCGTGGGAGCGCGCGGCGCCGGCACGGTGGCTGGCCCCAGATCGTCAAAGTCGGACTCCGCGGCGCTGACCGTGGGCTGGGCCCCGGCGCTGGCGCGCGGGGTCTCGGCCTCGGGCTCATCGTCTTCAAACTCGCCCTCGGCGTCACTGGTTTGGCCTTCGGCACTGCCGTTGACCTCACCACCGGCTTCGTCCGGGCGACGGCGACGGCGGCCACCACGGCGGCCGCGACGGCGGCGGCCGGTGCCCTCGGCGGCGTTGGCCGCTTCGGTGCCCGGTGCGGCGTTGTCCAAGCCTTCAATCAATTGGCCATCGGCATCCACGTCGGTGGCCGCTGGCTCTTCGCCTTCGGCCAGTTCGCCGCCGGCGGCAGCTTGCGCGGCCAGGCGCGCGGCCCGGGCATCACGCCGCTCGGTCTCGCGCTTGATGTTTTCCTGGCGCTGCAGTTCGCGGCGCTCGGCTTCTTTCTTTTGCTGCTCTTCGCGACGGACCTGACCTTCCAGACGCTTCACTTCGTCCAGCTTCTTCTGCTCTTCGGTGCGCTCGGGGCGCTCGCCGCGTTCCGGGCGATCCTGCCGCTCAGGACGCGGCGGCTTGGCCGAAGACGCTGCAGGCTGGCCGGCCTGCGGCTTGCCGGCACTGGCGGCCTGCGGCTTGGCAGCGCGCTCGCCGCGCTCACCTCGATCACCGCGGTCACGGCCGCGGCCACCGCGCTCGTTGCGATCGCGACGTGCGCTGCCGCCATTGCCACCGCGCTCGCCGCGCTCGCTGCGAGCCGCGGCGGCCGGCTGGGCGGCCGGCACCTCGTCGCCGCTGAACAGCGCGGCCAGGCGGGCAAAGAAGCCGCGCTTGGCCACGGGTGCCACCGCGTTGCTGAAGACAGGCGCTGGCGCCACGTCCGTATCGGGCTCGTCGCGCACCGGCGCCGGGTTGACGGGGCGCACGGCCGTTACGGCCGGCAGGTCGGGCACGTTTATGTGCGCCTTGGTGAGCGAGTGCACCGCCAGCTTGCGCGGCGTGGTGCGGTGGTAGCTGGGCTTGCCAACTTCCTCGGCCACTTCATTGTCGCGCAGGCGCGAGATGTTGAAGTGCGGCGTCTCCAGTTGGTTGTCGGCGACGATCACTACCGGCGCATCGTGGCGCTGCTCGATTTCGATCAGCGCGCGGCGCTTTTCATTGAGCAGGTAGTTGGCGATTTCCGGCGGGGCCTGCACCAGCACCTGGCCGGTGCTTTCCTTCATGGCGTGCTCTTCCACCAGGCGCAGGATGGACAGCGACAGCGATTCCACGCTGCGCATGCGGCCGTGGCCCTCGCAGCGCGGACAGATGATCTGGCTGGATTCGCCCAGGCTCGGACGCAGGCGCTGCCGGCTCATTTCCAGCAGGCCAAAGCGCGAGATGCGGCCAATCTGCACGCGCGCGCGGTCATGCTTCAGCGCGTTTTGCAGGCGTTCTTCCACCAGGCGCTGGTGCTTGCCTGAACCCATGTCGATGAAGTCGATGACCACCAGGCCGCCCAGGTCGCGCAGGCGCATCTGGCGGGCCACTTCGTCGGCGGCCTCGAGGTTGGTGTTGAACGCCGTTTCCTCGATGTCGCTGCCCTTGGTGGCGCGCGAGGAGTTCACGTCGATGGCGGTCAGCGCTTCGGTCTGGTCCACCACGATGCTGCCGCCCGAGGGCAGGCGCAGCTGGCGCTCATAGGCGCCCTCGATCTGCGACTCAATCTGGTAGCGGTTGAACAGCGGGGTGGGGTCTTCGTACTGCTTGAGCTTGCGCAGGTTCTGCGGCATCACCGACTGCATGAAGTCGCGCGCTTCGTCGTACATCTCGCGCGTGTCCACCAGGATCTCGCCAATGTCGGCGCGCAGGTAGTCACGCAGGGCGCGGATGATCAGGCGCGATTCCTGGTAGATGAGGAACGGCGACGGCTTGGACAGTGCCGCATCGGTGATCGATTTCCAGACCTGCAGCAGGTAGTCGAGATCCCACTGCAGTTCGTCCGCGGCCCGGCCAACGCCGGCCGTGCGGATGATGACGCCCATGTCCTCGGGGATGGTGAGCGCGTCCATGGCCTCTTTCAGCGCCGCGCGGTCGTCGCCTTCCACCCGGCGCGAGACGCCGCCGGCGGTGGGCGAGTTGGGCATCAGCACCATGTAGCGGCCGGCCAGCGAGATGAACGTGGTGAGGGCCGCGCCCTTGTTGCCGCGCTCCTCCTTGTCCACCTGCACCACCACTTCCTGGCCTTCGCGCAGGTATTCCTTCAGGCCGGCCTTGTTGGGGTCGACGCCGGGGACGAAGTAGTCGCGGGAGATTTCCTTGAGCGGCAGGAAGCCGTGGCGCTCGCCGCCGTATTCGACGAAGGCGGCCTCAAGGCTGGGCTCGAGCCGAACGATGCGGCCCTTGTAGATGTTGGATTTCTTTTGCTCTTTCGAGGGCTGCTCGATGTCGATGTCATAAAGGTTCTGACCATCGACGATCGCCACGCGCAGCTCTTCGGCCTGCGTGGCATTTATCAACATACGCTTCATTGTCTGGTGTCCTCACGCGCTCTTACCGCGAGGAACGCCGGGGTCCGCGCCCTGATGTCGCTGACCGGGCGCGCAGCGCGCGTCCCGGCCTGGGCAGAACTTCCAGCGCTTCATTACCTTGGGCGTACCCACGGGAGCGCTTGTTTGTTTTGTTCATCAAAGGGGCCGGAACCCGCACAGCGTGCTCCGGTCTGTCGCGCATCTTGCGATGCGTGGCGATATCCGTCCGCCTTGCGTACCGGCTAACATGGTCACCCCCGTGGGGTGTGGTAGCGGTACTTGAGGATTCGTCAGGGTTTGGCTTTCGGCCGGCACCCCAGAGAAATCAGGACGTTATCTCGCGAACCGATTGTATAGGTGAAGGCACCATGGCGGCAAATGCACCGTCCACCGGCGTGAAGATGGTCAAGGTGCCCGAGGACCGGGACGGCCAGCGGCTGGATAATTTCCTGCTTTTGCAGCTCAAAGGCGCCCCACGCAGCCTCGTTTACAAGCTGGTGCGCAGCGGCCAGGTGCGGATCAACGGCAAGCGGGCCAAGGCCGACAGCCGCCTGGTGGCCGGGGATGAGGTCCGGATTCCCCCTGTGAAACTGAACGAGCCGGGCGAGCAGCGGCCGCCGCCCCAGGGCCTGCTGGACCGGCTGGCGGCCAGCATCGTGTTCGAGGACAAGGCGCTGCTGGCAGTGAACAAGCCCAGCGGCCTGGCCACCCATGGCGGCAGCGGCATCAGCCACGGCCTGATCGAATCCCTGCGCGCCCTTCGCCCTGGCGAACCGCTGGAGCTGGTGCATCGCCTGGACCGTGACACCTCCGGGGTGATCTTGGTGGCCAAGAAGCGCTCGGCCCTGCTGGAGCTGCAGGCGTTGATGCGCGGCGGCGAGGATGACGAAGGCCCCGGCAAGCGCTACCTGGCGCTGCTGGTGGGGCGCGTTCCCAACGGCACCCTCACCGTGGATGCGCCCCTGCATAAAATGGTGCTGCAAGGTGGCGAGCGCCGGGTGCGTGTGGACCCCACAGGCAAACCCTCGGTCAGCCACTTCAAGGTGATCGAGCGCCGCGGTGGCCACAGCTACTGCGAGGTGCGCATTGAAACCGGCCGCACCCACCAGATCCGCGTGCACGCGGCCCACTTGGGCCATCCCGTGGCCGGCGACGACAAATACGGCGACGACGACGCCAACAAGCGGCTGGCCGAGCAGATTGGCCTGAAGCGGCTGTTCCTGCACGCCGCATCCATCGAGTTCGCGCTCGAGCAGGGCAGCAAGCCCTACCTCATCAACGCCCCCCTCAGCGACGACCTCACCGCTGCCCTCGACCGCCTCGCCTAAGCAGACAGTTGCTCGGCTTTGGCGGCGCAGATGAAGTCGTTTTCACTGAGGCCGCCGACGTCGTGGGTGGAATAGCGCACCTGCACGCGGTCGTAGTGGACGCTCAGGTCGGGGTGGTGGTCCTGGGCGTGGGCCACGTAGGCGAGAGCGTTCACGAACGCCAGGGTCTTGTAATAGTCGGCGAAGCGAAACGTCTTCACGATGGCGGCACCGTCTTCGGCCAACGCCCAGCCGGGCAGCGCAGCCAGGTACTGGCCTGCGGTGGCAGCGGGCAGGCCAGTACCTGGCCTGCGGTGGCAGCGGGCAGGCGGTGCTCGGCGCCCTTCAGCGGGGTGCAGCGGCGGGCGGACAGGTCGGAGGCTGTGGTCATCGTAGTGTTCCGTTTCGGTCAGGCGGCAGTATAGGCCGCGGGTTTACACTAGGCGCATGATCAATATTTCTTCAAGCGCGCAGGGCTACTTCCAGCGCCTGCTGCAGTCACAGGGCGGCGATGCCGTGGGCATCCGGCTTTGCGCCGTGCATCCGGGAACGCCCAAGGCCGACGCTCGGCTGGAGTTCTGCGACCACGGTGACTTACTGGGTGACGAATGGGCGATCGACTGTGAAGGCTTCACGCTTTACGTGGACGCGCCCAGCGTGCCGTTCCTGGAACAGGCGCAGATTGACTTCACCGCCGACGCCACCGGCGGCCAGCTCAGCATCAAGGCACCGCGCATCAAGGGCGACCAGCCCAAGGGCGACGCTTCTTTGGTCGAGCGCGTGCAGTGGCTGATCGAGTCGGAGATCAACCCGCAGCTGGCGTCGCACAAGGGCCGCGTCACTCTGGATTCAATAGATGCGGACGGCGCGGTGTACTTGCGGTTTGGCGGCGGTTGCCATGGCTGCGGCATGGTGGACGTCACCCTCAAGCAGGGCATCGAGCGGTCATTGATGGAGAAGGTTCCGGAAGTCACCGCGGTACGCGATGCCACCGACCACAGCACCGGCAGCGCCCCATACATTGCCCGGGCCTGAACGCCGGCCGCTGCGGCTGGCGGCCTTAACCGATTTTTCCACGGCGGCCAGCTAGTCTTTCGCGGCCCCTCCCACATCTGCGGTGCCCGTGAGCCACGAGAGCGAGACGCCAGATCCCGCGCAGGTGCTGAATCAGGCCAAGCATCGCTGGCGTAAGCCCAAGGCCGAGCTGCCAATGGCGCTGCCGGTGCGCGCGGCGCTGTTGGCCTTGATCACGCTGGGCCACCTGCTGGCCTTCTGGGTTTTCGACCGCAGCAGTTTTTCCATCACGCGCCCGGATCCGCCGCGCATCACGACGCTGGTTTTTCTAGAGGCGCCGCCGCCGGAGCCGGAGCC
>JANNQY010000396.1:0-2307 GCA_031400995.1 Lysobacteraceae bacterium | reverse complement strand
ACCCAGCGCGGTGCCTCGGCCGGTGCGCCCATCCCGATGGCCGGCGTGCCGGTGCACGCGATGGAAGGCTACCTTGCGCGGCTGGTTGCGCTGGGAGAATCGGTGGCGATTTGCGAGCAGATTGGCGACCCGGCGCTGGCGAAGGGATTGGTGGAGCGCAAGGTCGTGCGCATCGTCACGCCCGGCACCGTCACCGACGAGGCGCTTTTGCACGAGCGACGCGACACGTTGCTGGTGGCGGTATCGCGTGGGCGTCAAGGCTTCGGCATCGCCTGGGCCGATCTTGCCGGCGGCCGCTTCCTGGTTTCGGAAGTGGCCAGCGAAGACCAACTCGCCGGGGAACTCGCGCGGCTCGACCCCGCCGAACTGCTGGTTCCCGACGAAGACGGCTGGCCGGCACACGTTGGCGCCCTGCCCGGCCTGCGCCGGCGCCCACCATGGGGTTTCGACCCGGAAGCGTGCCGTCGCCACCTGCTGCGTTTTTTCGCGGTGCACGATCTCAGCGGCTTCGGCCTGGAAGACAAGCCGCTGGCCGTCGGCGCCGCCGGTGCGCTGCTTGCTTACGTGGAAGAAACGCAAAAGCAGCGCCTGCCCCACCTCACTGCCATTGCCTTCGAATCGGCCGATGACGGCATCGCCATCAATGCCGCCACCCGCCGCCACCTGGAACTCGACAGCCGCACCGATGGCCGCGTTGAACACACCTTGCTCGGCGTGCTTGATGCCAGCGTCAGCCCCATGGGCGGAAGGTTGCTGCGGCGCTGGTTGAACCGCCCGCTGCGCGACCGCGACGTGCTGGGCAGGCGGCACCAGGCGGTGCACACGCTGATTGACCAGCGCGGCCACGAAACCCTGCGCGATACGTTCCGCGGCCTGGGCGATCTGGAACGCATCCTGTCGCGGGTGGCCCTGCGCTCGGCGCGCCCGCGCGACCTGTCCACGCTGCGCGACGGCCTGGCGATGCTGCCGGACCTGCGCGCGCTGCTGGCGCCGCTGGAGGCGCCGCGCCTGGCCGCCCTGTCTGCCGAACTCGGCGAACACGCCGGCGATGCCGCGATGCTGGCCGCCGCCATCCTGCCGCAGCCGCCGGCCCTGCTGCGCGACGGCGGTGTCATCGCACCAGGCTTCGACGCCGAACTGGACGAACTGCGCACGCTGTCCACCCACGCCGATCAGTTCCTGCTGGATCTGGAGCTGCGCGAGAAGGCGGCCACCGGCATCAGTACGCTGAAAGTCGGCTACAACCGCGTGCACGGCTATTACATCGAGATCAGCAAAGGCCAGTCCGAACGCGCGCCCACGCACTACACGCGCCGGCAGACGCTCACTGGCGCCGAGCGCTACATCACCGAGGAGCTCAAGGCCTTCGAGGACAAGGTGCTCAGCGCGCGCGACCGCTCGCTTACCCGCGAAAAAGTGCTGTGGGAAGGCCTACTGGATGCGCTGAACGAGCGCCTGGAGCCGCTGAAGCGCTGCGCCGGCGCGCTGTCGGAGCTGGACGTGTTGGCCGCCTTCGCCGAACGCGCGCTGGCCCTGGACTGGTCGCGCCCCCAGCTCACCGATATCCCCGGCCTGCACATAGAACGCGGCCGCCACCCGGTGGTGGAAGCCGTGCGCAGCGAGCCGTTCGAGCCCAACGACCTGGTGCTGGACGAAGACCGCCGCATGCTGGTGATCACCGGCCCGAACATGGGCGGCAAGAGCACCTACATGCGCCAGAACGCGCTGATTGTGCTGCTGGCGCACATCGGCAGCTTCGTGCCGGCGGCGCGCGCGGTCATCGGCCCGATCGACCGCATCCTCACCCGCATCGGCGCCGGCGACGACCTGGCGCGCGGGCAGTCCACCTTCATGGTGGAGATGGCCGAGACCAGCTACATCCTGCACCACGCCACTGCGCATTCACTGGTGCTGATGGACGAGATCGGCCGCGGCACGTCCACGTATGACGGCCTAGCGCTAGCGGAGGCGTGCGCGCGCCACCTGGCGCAGCACAATCGCGCTTACACGCTGTTCGCGACGCACTACTTCGAACTCACCGCGCTGGCCGAGGCCGGGAGCGGCATCGCCAACGTGCATCTGGACGCCATCGAGCACGGCGACAAGCTGGTGTTCATGCACGCCGTGATGGACGGCCCGGCCAACCGCAGCTTTGGCCTGCAGGTGGCGGCGCTGGCGGGGCTGCCTAGGGTGGTTGTTGAGCAGGCGCGACGCACGCTAGCGGAGCTTGAGCAGCGCGGTGCCCCGCAGGGCGTAGCTCACATGAGTCCGGCGGCGCTCGATTCGCCGCTGCAGTTCGGCCTGTTC
>JANNQY010000395.1:0-1563 GCA_031400995.1 Lysobacteraceae bacterium | reverse complement strand
GGTGTCGAAGCGCGGCGGGTTCACGCCGACCGGGATGGGCGTCACGTCCAGCTCACCAATGCCGGTTTCACGGAAGGGACGGCCAGCGTTCTCCAGCACGCCCCAGAAGTTGCCGTTGGCGGTCGACGTCGCATTGGCCTCGTTGATGCTGCCCTCATCCGGCCCGGTGGTGACCAGGTTGCCGAAAGCCACGCGCATGCCCTCGTAAGGCTCCAAGTTGTCCACGGCCACGGGGTTGGCGTCCAGGTAGCTGAGCACGACCGGCGCCGGCAGCGCATTGCCGCTGGAGACCAGCACCACGGAGGGCGAGGTGATTTCGGTCAGCGAGAGCTGGTTGGGGTTGCTGCTGGACGTGAACTCGGTGACGCGGCCCCCGACGGTGACGCGGTTGCCCACGGCGGCGGCGGCCGGCGGCGCGGCGCCCGTGAACACGAGGATGCCCTGAGACGTCGCGGGATTGCCGTCGGTTTCGCCCGGCGCGGTCTGCAGGAAGAACGCGTTGGTCTTGATGGCAGTGACGATGCCCTCGGTCACCACGTCGGCCCCCACCAGCGGCGACTGTCGGCCGCTGCCTTGGATGTCGTGGATGCCCACGCGGGCCACCACCGAAAGACCGATGCTCGCGCTGCCGCTGCGCGACTGCGCATCCGCAATGCTGACCGGGAGCAGCTTGGCGCCCGGCGTCGTGCCCAGGGCCACCGTGGCCGCATAGCTGTAGGTGCCATCCGCCGCGGTCAGATCGCCGCCGGTGCCGGTATCGTTGAAGGCCTGGGTGGCGCTGCCGCCCAGGGCGGACAGGTCGGCCTGCACCACGATCGAGGTGCTGGCCGGGTTGGTGCCGCGAACCACGACAACGGTGAGCAGGGTAGTTTCACCGGCGCTGAGCAGGGCCGGACTGGCAGCGCCGGTGCCGGTGGGATTGGTGGGTGTGCTACCGCCGCTGCAGGGGTTGGCCGCGGTGGCCGAGTTGCGGGGTGCCGGCGCGCCCACGGTGAAGTCGGCGCTCGGGTTGCCGGTCTGCGTACAGCCGCCGCCCTTGCGCAGTGCGGCGGTGGTGTTGGACAGCACCCCAGTGGGCGCCGAGGGCGCCACTGGGCAATTTGCGCTGCCGTAGCCCACCAAGTCCACCGCGGTGGGGCAGGCGCCGCTGAGCGCCGTGGCGCTGCTGGCCAGGGCGACCTTGCCGTTAGTGCCCGACAGCGACAGCGTTCCGGTGGCATCAGGAGTTGGCAGCGGTGGCTGGGTGCCGGCACCATCGGCCTGCTTCACCAGGAAATAGCCGCCGGCGGGCACGGTGCCGGTAAGCGCGGTCACCTGCCAAGTGGTTCCGGTGGACGAGGCGTACTGCACCGACCAGCCGCTGAGGTTCACCGGCGACCTGCCGGCGTTGAACAACTCGATGAAATCGCTCTTGAACGGGGCGCCCGTGTTGCCGCCGCCGCCGTACACCTGGCTGATGACCACCTGGGCGCCGGCCGGGGCCGCGGGCAGGGCGAAAACTACGGACAACAGCAGGGCGTGCAGGCGCGTCGGACGCATGAGGGAGATACCTAGAGGGGTTGC
>JANNQY010000394.1:0-10471 GCA_031400995.1 Lysobacteraceae bacterium | reverse complement strand
CGCGCATCGCACTGCAGCGTGGCCAGGAACATCGCCACCGCCGGCAGCAGCCAGGCCAGCGCGCGTTCGGTGAACAGTGGCACCAGGCTCACGCGGTGGATGGGCGTGGCGCCGGCGGATTGCAGGTGTTCGGCCAGCTCGGGCCTTGCGGCGGCAGCGAGCCACAGGCCCTCGGGCAGCGGCAGCAGCTGGATGATCGGCAGCGCGATGGGCAGCGCGGCAAGCCACGCAACGGCGGCCAAGCGGGCGTCTTCTTCGCGCTGCGAACGCAGCAGGGTGATTGTGATCAACAGCAGCGCGAGCAGCTGGCAAGCGGTGTCGCCCAGGCCACCTTGGCCACCGCCCAGCAGAAGCGCGCAGACCAGCAGCGCGGCCGCGATGGCGAAGTGCAGACGGGCCAATGCGGTGGGTGGAACCATCGCGTCAGGGCCTGTGCGTGGGGGGTGGTTGGGATGATAGCAGCGACGGCGAAGGGCCGACATCCGGACTGGCGACAGAAGATTTCTTACACCAGCCGGGGCATTCGCCGCTTGTGATTCAGCCTCGGGCGAGTAAGCTCTCGCCCATTGCTGACAAGGAGCCGCCATGTATCGCGCTAGCTGGCCATGCGCACGCCTGTTGGGCCGCCTGGGTGTCCCGCTGGAAGTGAAGGTCTTCGTACATTTCGATGACGAAGCGGGCGTGTTCGTGGGCGTCAGCCCCGACGTTGCCGGGCTGGTGGTTGAAGCGGCCTCGCTCGACGAGATGGCGCGGGAAGTAAACGACCTGGTGCCCGCGATGCTGTCTTCGGATGACAAGGCCGCTGGCAGGGTCGTCTCCACGCGCTTGAGCTACACCGCCTCTATCCACTGTGCATGAATGGCTACGCGGCGCAGGTGAAGGCTGCGCTTGCGCAGCATGGGTGGAAAATTCTCCGATCTGGCAAGGGCTCACACGAGGTCTGGATTGGGCCAAGCGATAAAACGGTCTCGGTCAATCATGTGTGCAAGTCCAGGCACACGGCGAATGCCATCATGAAAGCCGCGGGTATCAAGCTGAAGTTCTGAGCACTTGGGCTGCATTACTAAATTGACTGCCGGGGGCTTCGGCAACGCGCAACAAAAAAGGCCGCTGGTTAGCGGCCTTCTTATCTACCCATGCCGCGCTGTAGCTCAGGGGCTGACGGGCGGCGCCGGGCGCAGGCTTTTGTTGTTGTCGATGAGTGCCCAAGCGATGCCGGTGCCCCATCCGCCGAAGAACCACCAGGCACCGCGGTTGCTGCGGCGGTTGTTGGGGCCGCCCAGCGCGCCCGGGGCCTGCGCATAGCTGGGGCCGATGACCTGCACCGACGCCACGGTGCCGGCGCAAGTGGACGTGGCGGGCACGTCCAGCAGCGAGCCCGATTCCACCGCCAGCACGCAGCCGTCGAGGAAGGTGAGCTGGGCGCTGCCGCCTTCCATCACCATCACGCGGTCGCCGGCCATCAGCGGCTGGGCGTCGGAGGCGGTGATGAACTCTTCGCCCTGGTTCACCAACACGGTTCCGGTTTGCGCGGAAAGCACGGCCACGCTGTCGTCCGCTGCGAAGGCAGGGGCGGCGAGGACGAGCGCGGAGAGAATCGCGGCAGTGCGGATCATGGTGACCTCGAGAGGCCCCGACAGAGCGCCGGGTTTGGCTCGCAGCGGACTCTACAGGCCCGGCCAGCCGCCCGCAAGCTATTGGCAATGCTGAATTTTTCTTACAGTTCAGCTTGGAGCGCAGCGGTGTTGGCTAAAGGGCCGGATTGATTCAATCGGTTACGGCATCCGGCGACTGCCGCAGGATCTTGATGTCGTCGAACCAGGCGCGGCCGCCGATGCGCTGTTCGGCCGCGATGCGGGCCGGCAGCCGCAGGCTGAGCCACTGGCCGCCGCAGTCCTGCGCCGGCACTTGGAATTCGGCCTCCCAGCTGCGCCAGGGGCCGTTGCCGCGCAGGGGCTCACTCTCGCCAAGCACGCGGCCGTCGGTGCAGGTGACGGTCCAGACCAGGCCGCGGTCGGTGCGCAGGTTTTCGGGGCGCGCCCTGCCCTTCAGCAGGTAATTGCCCGGCGGCAATGCCAGCAGCTGGCGCACGTGGTTGAAGGGCACGCGGCGGTCGTCGAAGGCCACCCGCAGCGCGCGGCTGCCGGTGACGCCTTCACCGGGCAGGCGGTCCACGCGGGCGCCGGCTACGCGGTCGAAGCGCCAGTCGAAGCCGCCCTGCCCTGGCGCCGATTCGAAGCCGCCGTTGTAGACGTTGCCCAGGCCCTGCAGCCGCTCGGGCGGCAGCTGGCTGGTCCACAGCAGGTAGGCTTGGCCCCACTGGCCGTCCCGGCCCAGGCGCTCGAGCCAGGGGTTCAGCTCGTTGCTGGACAGGCCGCCGGGCTGGCTGCGCAGGTAGTCGAACAGCGGCGACACCGCGGCGCTGTCGGGCGCTTTCTGGCTGAGCACGTTCAGCAAATGCGGGCGCCACGGCGGGCGCTGGGCCAGGCGCTGCGCCAGCACCGGCTGCGCTTCGGGTTCCAGCGCCAGCGCAATCATCATGGGCTCGAAGGTGGCCGTGAGCCCGGGCTCGAAACGCAGCAGGAAATCCAGGTGCGCCAGCGCCGGCTCCACGCGGCCGGCGGCCAAGTGGTAGTCGAGCAGCCAGGCCTGGCTCAGCAGGTCGCGCGGGCTCAGCTGGGCGGCGATGCCCAGCAGTTGCGCGGCTTGTTGCTGGTCGCCGCGCTCGTCGGCCAGAACGCCCAGCACGCGGTAGCCGCGGCCGTCCATGGGGTGCGCGGCTACGGCGCGCCGGGCGAGTTGGGTCGCGGTGTCGGCAGCGGCCGGGTCGCGGGCTTCACGCTGGGCGGCGTGCAGAAGAGCCTCGGGGTGGTCGGAGCGCCAGGACAGTGCGCGCGCCGGGTCCGAAGCTGCGAAATTTTCGGCCATGCCCAGGGTGAGCACGCGCCACGCCAGCAGGGCCAGCGCGGCGATGAGTGCGGCGGTGGCGGCGCCGCGGGCGTGGCTAGAGATCATGTTGCACCTGGCTGATGCGCAGCTGGCCGCCTTCCTGGCGCAGGTCGAAGCGGATGAGGCCGCGGCTGGATTCGGTGCGTCGGCGGTCGGTGGCGGTCACCTGGGTTTCGTAGCGTGCGAGCACGGTGGCGCGGTCGGGGTCGGCCTGGATCCAGCCGGTGGGCGTGAGCGTGATTTCGCGCCGGCTGGTGGTGGAGAACAGGGATTGGTAGTCGAAGGCGATGGCCTCGCGGCCGCCGCGGTTGTTGCGCGCGTCGTGGGTGAACAGGTGCATCAGGGTGGTGATGTCGCCGGCGGCGTAGAGATGGCTGAATTCGCGCAGGAGGGCGTGGGCGTCGCGTTCTTGTAGCGCGGGGGTGGTTGGTGCAGTGATTAGGGCGGCGATGGGGGCGGCGGTTGGCGCAGTGACTGCGGCGGCGGTTGGCGCGGTGACTGCGGCGGCGATGGGGGCGGTGACTGCGGCGGCGATGGGGGCGGTGACTGCGGCGGCGATGGGGGCGGCGATCGGTGCGGCGACTGGCGCGGCGACTGCGGCGGCGATCGGCGCGGCGGGCGCCTCGTCGATCGGCTTGGGCGGTGCCGCTGTCTGCGCCGTTTGCGGCGGCGGTGTGATCTGCGGCACGGGGGCCGGTTCGGGGGCTTCGGTGATGGCTTGTTCGATGGCGTTGAGTTCGGTGGCTGCCGTGATTTGTGCGGCGGGCTCGGAGGCGGCGGGCGCGGGGGCGGGAGGTGCTGGTTGGGTCAGGCGCGCGGCCAGGCTGGCGGGCTCGAGGGGTTGTTCGGTGGGCTTGGCTTGCGCGGCGGGGGGCGGTGCGAGGCGTGCGGAGCCGAACCACATCAGGCCGAGGACCAGGGCGGCGGTGGTGGCTAGGGTGCTTAGGACGATGGTGGGGAGGCGTTGGGTGGTTTTGGGGGCTAGTAGGGGGGTGGGGGGGGATCTGGACTGAAGTCCCTCCCACACTTCGGTGTTGTAGTCGTGGCGGCGGGCGGGGGTGCGGAGGGATTGCCAGGCGGTGGTGATGCGGTCGGCGTAGACGCTGTCCCAATCGTCTTGGTCGCGGTCGGGGTGCAGCCAGCGCACCAGCCAGCGGTAGTGTTCTTTGATTTGTGCCTCGGGGGCGTCGGCGCTGACGCCGAGCAGGCGGTAGTGGTCCGAGCCGGGCGCGAACAGCACTTGCTGCACGTAGAAAATCGCCGCCTCGCGCACGGTGTCCGGCAGTTCACCGGTGGCGGTGGCTGCGCGCTCCAGCATCGCTTCGTCGCCGGCGGCGATGCGCAGCACGTTCAGCATTTCGCCGGGCAGCGGCCGCGACGCGGCACCTGCCAGTTGCGCCGGCGCACGATAGTAGGCCAGGGCCTGCTCCAGCGCTGGGCCGGGCGCTTGGGTCATTTGCGCGCGAGCCGCTTCGGCGCTTCGTTACCGCCGTAGGAATAATAGTTGTAGTTACCGTAGGCGTGGCCGGCGTGCTTGTTGTTGAACTTGGTGAGCAGTGCGCCCACCACGTGCGCACGCGCCGACAGCAGCCGCTTCAGGCCATTGCTGGCCAGCGCGATGCGGGTTTCGCCGGCTTCCACCACCAGCAGGGTGCCGGTGCTCATGTTGGCCAGGATGGGGGCATCGGCCAGGCCCATCACCGGCGGACCATCAATAATCACCTGGTCGAATTTTTCCGACGCGATGGACAGCAGGCTGAGCATGCGCGGCCCCATCAGCAGTTCGGCCGGATTGGGCGGCAGCGGGCCGGTGGGCATGAACATCAGGTGCGGGGTGTCGGTGGCCTGGATCATCTCGGTGGCCTTGGTGCTGCCCGCCAGGTAGTTGCTCAGGCCGGCGCTGTTGTCGCGATTCAGGGACTTGTGCAGCGAGGGATTGCGCAGGTCGCCGTCAATGATCAGCACGCGTTTGCCCAACTGCGCGAAGTTGATGGCAAGCGTCAGCGCGGTGGTGGATTTGCCTTCGGCCGGGGTGGCGCTGGTGACCAGCAGGCAGCGCGGCACGCCGTGGTCGGTGGAAAACTGCAGCGCGGTGCGCACCGAGCGGTACGACTCGGCAAAGGCCGAGCGTGGGTCCTCCATCGCGCGCGCCGGCGTCATCGGCGCCTTCAGCAGCGGGATGACGCCAAGCACCGCCAGCCCCAGCCGCTTCTCGATGTCCTCGGGGCTCTTGATGGTGTCGTCCAGGTACTCGAACGCTAGCGCCAGCATCACGCCCAGCAGCAGGCCGGCCAGCAGGCCCATCATGAGGTTGCTGCCCAGGCTGGGCTTGAACTGGTAGGCGCCCTCGGCACGGTCCACGATGGAAATATTGTTGGTGGTGACGCCGGCCGCCACGCCGATTTCCTTGTAGCGCTGCAGCAGGCCGTCGTAGAGCTGGCGGTTGGTGTCCACTTCGCGCTTGAAGATGTTGTATTGGATGGAGCGGCTCTGCAGGTCCAGCGACTCGCGCTTCAGCAGCTCCATCTGCTCGGACAGCAGCGCCTCCTGCTCCTGGGCCGCCAGGAACTCGGCTTCGATGGCCGACTTGATGTAGCCCACCTCGCTGCCGATCTGCTTGTCCACTTCGTCTATCTGGCCCTTGAGCTGCAGCATCAGCGGGAAGGCCGGCTTGTAGAGCCGCAGCTTGTCCTGGTACTCGGCCATCAGCGTGGCGCGGCGCTCCTGCAGGGACTTGATGATGGAATTCTCGGACACCGGGCCCAGCAGCACGTTGCCGCGCGAGGCCTGCGCCTGCCGCCAGCGCGCCTCGGCGGCGATGCGGTCGCGCCCGGCCTGCGCCAGCGCGGTGTTGAGGCCGCTGAGGTTCTGCTCGCTCAGGCTGGCGTCGTCATCGCCGGTGGAGACGATGTTTTCCTTCTGCGCGAACGCCACCAGCTCGCGCTCGGAGTCTTCGAGCTTGAGCTTGAGTTCGGCCAGGCGGTCTTCCAGGTACTGCTTGGCGTAGCCGGAGGAATCCAGGCGCCGCTCCAGCGTGCTGGAAATAAAGGCGCTGGCGACCGCGTTGGCGGCCTGCACGGCGAAGGCCTGGTCGGGGCTGTCGAAGCTGATGTTCACCAGCTTGGTGTCGCGCACCGGGGTGACGGTGACGCCGCCGGCGACGATACCGGTGAGCTGGGCCTGCAGTTGGTCAATGGCCTGTTCTTCGTCGGCATCATCGCCCTCGCCGCTCCCGAATACCGAGAACAGCCGGGCCCACGGCGACTGCACCTGCAGGCGCGCCAGTTGGTCGGGGTCGGTGAGGCCCAGGTCGGCGGCGGCGCGTTGCGCCAGCGCGCGGCTGCGCAGCAGGGCGTACTGGGTGTCGTAGAACTCGTAGTCGTAGCTCGATTCGCCGCCGGTGGCGCCAATCTCCACCACGCGCACGGCGTCGCGATCTATCTGCATGCTCACCGAGGCGCGGTACACCGGCGTGGTGAGCAGGGTGGCCACCAGGGCGCTGGCGAAGGCGATGGCGGCGGCGCCGAGTATGGTCCAACGGCGCTTTACCAGGATGCGCCAGTAGCTGAGCAGGTCTATTTCGTCGGGCGATGCGCCGGCCTCGGGGGCGCGCAGCTCGAGGCTGAGGGCCTGGTTGCGCGCGGCGGCGGCGAGGGCTTGGGTGCGCTCGGTGGATTGGGGGGCCGGGAGGTTGCCTTGGGGGGCGCCTTCGGGTGGGGATTGTGGGGGCATTTTTGGTGGGTCCTGGGGGATCGGGACTGACGTCCCTCGCACAAGTATCGGGACTGAAGTCCCTCCTACAGGAGGGGGTTAGTCCAAAATGGGGTTAGTAGAGGAGGAACATGTTGAAGACGGGGAGGGTTTCCAGGACGCGGCGGAGGCCGGTTTTGGCGCCGGACTGGTCTACCACTACCACGTCGTCGCCGTAGATCTGGGGGTCGGGGGCGTCGCCGGCGCGCACTTGTTCCAGGCTGAACACGGCGGCCATTTTCTTGCCGTCCACGGTGCGGAACACCACCACGCCGTCCAGGTTGGCCAGGTCGGAGACGCCGCCGGCCATGGCGATGGCCTGGATGAGCGAGGTCTTGCCGGTGATGGGGAAAATGCCGGGGTTCTTCACCGCGCCTTCCATGGTCACCCGCTGGCTGGTGTATTCCTTCACGAACACGGTGACTTGGGGCGCCTGCAGATAGCTCTCCGACAGCTTGGCGGCGATCAGGGCTTCGAGCTCCTGCACGGTGCGGCCGCCGGCCTGCACCACGCCGATCAGCGGCAGCGAGATCTGGCCGTTGCTGTTCACACGCACGGTGCGGCTGAGGTCGTCCACCTGGAAGACTTCGATTTCCAGCAGGTCCTGGCCGCCGATGCGGTATTCGGACTTGCCGGTGTAGGCGCCGGACTCGGCCGAGGTGTCGGGTGCGCCGAGTTCGTCGGTGGCGGTGACCGCGCGCGCGGTGCCGCTGCGCACGGAACTGCTGCTGTTGCCGCCGCAGGCGGCCAGCAGGGAGCACAGCACCAGCAGGGTGAGCAGGCGCATCAGGGACGGGGACATGGCTGCTCCTAGTGCGTGGGTGGTGGGGTTACGGCGCGCCGAATAGACGCTGGAAGAAGCCGCGCTTGGCCGGTGTCCCGGGCGACGGGGCCGGAGGCGGCGGCAGCTGGCCGGGCGCGATGTTATCCAGTATGCCCTGCGGGCGGGTCAGCACGAGGTGCCGCGCCTCGTCGTCGCCCACGCGCCGGGCGGCGGCATCGCGGCCTTCGGCCAGCAGCGGCGGGCGCTTGTCGATGTGGTGGGAGTCGGTGGCCACGATGTGCACCAGGCCTTCGTCGAGCATGCGCTCGGCCCAGTAGCGCGGGCGCGGCCCGAAGCGGCCGGTGAGGCTGCCCGAGGTGAGCTGCATCCACGCGCCTTGGCGCACCAGCGTGGCCATGAGCGGGTAATGGTTTTCGATCCAGCTGAGCCGCTCGGGGTGGGTGATCACCGGCACGATGCCGGCGCCGAGCAGGCTGAACACGGTCTGGTCCAGGCGCGGCGGCGCCACGTGGTGCGGCGGCTCGAGCAGCAGGTAGCGGCTGCCGGCCAGGGTGGGCACGCGGCCGGCGCGGATGCCTTCCAGCAGGTCCGGCGCCAGGTGGGTGTCGGCTCCGAAGCCCAACTGCAGCGGGATGCCGGCCTGCGCCAGCGCGGCGCGCAGGGCCTGCACGGCGGCTGCGATGCCGGGGCCGTCGTTTTCGTACAGGCCCGGGTAGATGTGCGGCGTGCAGGCGATGTAAGTGATGCCGTCGTCCACCGCGCAGCGCGCCATCGCCAGCGACACCGCCATGTCGCGCGGGCCGTCGTCGATGCCGGGCAGGATGTGGCAGTGCAGGTCAATCATGCGGCTGAACCGGCGCGGCCAGCGTGGAGCGACCCTGCCTGAGGCGACGGATGCGCGCCACGGCCTGGTCGTAATCCTTGCTGAAGACATACCAGCCCGCCAGCAAGGCCAGGAACACCAGCACCAGCCACGGGCGATAGAACCCCACCTTCACCGCCATGGCCGCGGCCAGGCCCAGCAGCAGCGACAGGCCGCCCAGCACCAGCACTACCTTGCTGGGCGTGAACCCGGCGTCGAGCAGCATGTGGTGCATGTGGTGGCGGTCCGCCGAGAACGGCGAGCGGCCCTGGCGCCAGCGGCGGAACATCAGGCTGACGCAGTCGATGAGCGGCAGCGCCAGGGTCCAGGGGCCCAGCACCGGGGAAATGGGGTGCGCGGGATCCTGCGTCAGCCGCACCGAGGTCCAGGCGATCACGAAGCCCAACAGCATGCTGCCGCCGTTGCCCAGGAACACGCGGGCGCGCGGCTGCCACGGCAGTCGCAGGTTCCACAGCAGGAAGCCCAGCAGCGCCGCGCACAGCGCCAGCAGGCGTTCGGCCTGGGCCACGTCGCCGGCATACAGCGCGAAGCCGGTGAACAGCAGCAGCGAGACCAGGGACAGCGTGCCGGCCAGTCCGTCCACGCCATCGGCCATGTTCAGCGCGTTGATGACGCCCACCGCGATGAACACCGTGAACGGCACCGCGAACAGGCCCATGTTGGCGCCGGTGAATCCGAACACGTCCTGCAGGTTGCTGGCCTGCACGCCGGCGACGTAAATCATCATCAGCGCCGCGCTGGCCTGGGCGCCGATGCGCCAGCTCCAGTGCAGGTCCCACAGGTCGTCCAGCTGGCCCACCGCCACCATCAACCCCGCCGCGGCGATGAAGGTGAGCGACTGCACCGACGCGCTGGTTTCGAACCACAGCGACGACAGCGCCAGCGCGATGAAGATCACCAGCCCGCCGATCACCGGGATGGCGCCGGCGTGGTCCTTGCGGCCGCCGGGATGGTCGAGCAGGCCCAAGCGGCGCGCCAACGGGAGCGCCAGCGGCAGCACCGTGGCGCACAGGACGAAGGTGAACGCGGCGCGCAGCCAGCTGCCGCCGTCGAGTTGGCCCACCAGGCCCAGGTACTGGCTGGCCATCAGGTGCCGCCGCGCCCGTACACGTCTTCGAAGCGGACGATGTCGTCTTCGCCCAGATAGCTGCCCGACTGCACTTCGATCAGTTCAAGCGGCATCAGGCCCGGGTTTTCCAGGCGGTGCTTGCTGCCCAGCGGGATGTAGGTGCTCTGGTTTTCCGACAGCAGGAATACCCGGTCGTCGCAGGTGACGCGGGCGCTGCCGCTCACCACGATCCAGTGCTCGGCGCGGTGGTGATGCATCTGCAGGCTGAGGCTGGCGCCGGGGTTCACCACGATGCGCTTCACCTGGAAACGCTCGCCGCTATCCACGCCGTCGTAGCTGCCCCAGGGCCGGTACACCTTGCGGTGCACGCTGGCCTGCGGGCGGTTTTCCGCTTTGAGCCGGGCCACGATGTCCTTCACCTGCTGCACCTGGTCGCGCGAGGCCACCAGCAGGGCGTCGTCGGTGTCCACCACGATCACGTCCTGCAGGCCAAGCAAACTCACCAAGCGCCGGCCGCCCCAGGCCAGGGTGTTGCGGCAGTTCAGCGCCAGCACGTCGCCGTGGTGGGCGTTGCCGTCGGCGTCCTGGTCGGCGATTTCCCACAGCGCCGCCCACGAGCCCACGTCGCTCCAGCCCACGTTGATGGGCAGCACGGCGGCGGCGTCTGTTTTTTCCATCACGGCGTAGTCGATGGAGTCGGCCGGGCAGGCTTCGAACGCGGCGCGATCCAGGCGCAGGAAATCCGCATCGCGCTTGCCGGCCGCCAGCGCCGCCGTGGCCGCGGTGACGATGGCCGGCGCGAACTGCTGCAGCTCGGCCAGGAAGCGCGAGGCGCGGAACAGGAACATGCCCGAGTTCCAGAAATAATCGCCGCTGGCTAGGTAGGACTGCGCGGTGGCCATATCCGGCTTCTCCACAAACCCCGCCACCCCCCGCACCCCACCCCCCCCTGTAGGAGGGACTTCAGTCCCGATGCTCTTGGCCAAAAGCATCGGGACTGAAGTCCCTCCTACAGAATCAGGGCCAAGGCCAGGGG
>JANNQY010000393.1:0-2157 GCA_031400995.1 Lysobacteraceae bacterium | reverse complement strand
CTATGCGGCCTACGTCGGTTTCCTGCAGCTGTCGCTGCAGTTGGGCCAACCGCGTCTTCATCACGATGAATTCGAAGCCTACGTGGGCCACGTGATGTCCACCCTGATCCCGGTCTAGCCGGGCTGCCTTGGGTCGCGCTGTCCCCGGGGACAGCGCGGCATCGGGCCGATAGAATACGTATGCATAAGTCGGCGCCGCCTCGCGCGCTGCTCCCCCTCTTCCCTTAGTCGGCCCCGCCAGGAGCCCCCGCGCAATGTCCAGCCAACTTGCTTCGCTCAATGATTGGGTCGCCTCGGTCGCCCGCCTCACCCAGCCCGATGCCGTGCACTGGTGCGACGGGTCGGACGCCGAAAACTCTCGCCTGACCGAACTGATGCTCACCACCGGCGACCTGCTGGCGCTCAACGAGCAGACCCATCCCAATTGTTTCCTGCACCGCTCCAGCCCCAGTGACGTCGCGCGCGTGGAGCACCTGACCTTCGTCTGCACCACCGACCCGGACGATGCTGGCCCGAACAACCATTGGATGGCGCCGGCTGATGCGCACGCCAAGATGGATGCGCTGTATGCCGGCTGCATGCGCGGCCGCACGCTTTACGTGGTGCCGTACTGCATGGGCCCGATCGATTCGCCGCTGGCCCGCTGCGGCGTGGAAATCACCGACAGTCCGTACGTGGTGGCCAACATGCGCATCATGACGCGCATGGGCGCGGCGGCGCAGGCGCGGATCGAGCGCGAGGGCTCCTTCGTCAAGGGCCTGCATTCCATCGGCCAGCTCGACCCCGAGCGCCGTTTCATCATGCATTTCCCGGAAGAACTCAGCATCAAGTCCTTCGGTTCGGGCTACGGCGGCAATGCGCTGCTGGGCAAGAAGTGCCACGCGCTGCGCATCGCCAGCTACCAGGCGCGCACCGAGGGCTGGCTGGCCGAGCACATGCTCATCGTCGGCATCGAGAATCCCCAGGGCCAGATCCACTACGTGGCCGCGGCGTTTCCGTCGGCCTGCGGCAAGACCAACCTGGCGATGCTGATTCCGCCGGAAGGCTACCTGCGCGATGGCTGGAAAGTCTGGACGGTGGGTGATGACATCTGCTGGATGCGCCCAGGCGCCGACGGCCGCATGTACGCCATCAATCCCGAAGCCGGTTATTTCGGCGTCGCGCCCGGCACCAGCGCCAAGACCAATCCCAACGCGCTGGCGATGCTCTCCAAGGACGCCATTTTCACCAACGTGGGCGTCACCGCCGACAACCAGCCCTGGTGGGAAGGCCTGCCGGACGGCACGCCGGCCAAGGATTGGCAGGGGCGGGCGTATGACCCGGCCAACGGCCCGGCGGCGCATCCCAATTCGCGCTTTACCGTGAGCGCCCGGCAGTGCCCCAGCTACACCGCGATGGCGGAAGACCCGCAGGGCGTTCCGCTGAGCGCGATCATGTTCGGTGGCCGTCGCGAGTCGCTGGTGCCGCTGGTGTTCGAGGCGCGCGACTGGACCCACGGCGTGCTGGTCGGCGCGTCCATGGCGTCGGAAACCACCGCTGCCGCCACCGGCGCCGTGGGTGTGGTGCGCCGTGATTCGATGGCGATGAAGCCGTTCGCCGGCTACAACTTCGCCGACTACTTCGCCCATTGGCTGTCGTTCGACCGTCCGGGTGCGCAGCTGCCGAAGATCTTCCACGTCAACTGGTTCCGCAAGAACGCCGATGGCAAGTTCATGTGGCCGGGTTTCGGCGACAACCTGCGCGTGCTGGAGTGGATGCTCAAGCGCGTCACCGGCCAGGCCGATGCGGTGCAAACCCCGGTGGGCAACCTGCCCAAGCCGTCCGACCTCAACACGGTTGGCCTGGGCATGGATGCCGCCACCCTGGAGCAGTTGCTTGCCGTGGATCTGGTAGGCTGGAAGGCCGAGATGGCCAGCATCGGTGAGTACCTCGACAGCTACGGCGAGCGCATGCCCGCCGCCCTGCACGCCGAACGCGCCCGCATCGCCGCCAACCTGCCCTGACCCGGCAGCCGTGCCTTTGCGGCAGGGACTTTGCCGGATAACCCTCTTGTAGGAGGGACTTCAGTCCCGATGCCCTTGGCCAAGTGCATCGGTAATGAAGTCCCTCCTACAGGAAGGAGTGGGGGTGGGTTTGAAGGTTTTTTACTGCCATCAC
>JANNQY010000392.1:0-5541 GCA_031400995.1 Lysobacteraceae bacterium | reverse complement strand
CATGCCGGCCTCGGCGCTGCAGCTGCTGATGGCCGGCGTCACCAGTGCGCGCGACCTCGGCGGTCCGCTGGAAGAAAGCCTGGCGGTGCGCGACGCCATCAACGCCGGCCGCATCCAGGGGCCCACGATGTACATGTCCGGGCCCTTCATCCAGAAGAAGCCCTACCCGGGCACCGAGCAGTTCCGCTGGGGCGTGGACTCACCGGCCGACGCGCGCGCCAAGATCCGCCGCTTGGCCGAAGCCGGCGTGGACGTGATCAAGCTGATCGACCAGGACCAGATGAGCGAGGCCGAAGTGGCCGCGATCGTGGATGAAGCCCATAAGCACGGGCTGCCCGTGATCGCCCACGCACACCGGCCCGAGGAAGTGCGGCGCGGCCTGCGCCACGGCGTGGACGGCTTCGAGCACACCGGCTTTGGCGCGGCGCCCGAGTTCCCGGCCGACGTGATGCAGGCGCTGGCAGAACGCACGGCGCGCATGGCCGACGGTCCGTTCTTCTGGACGCCCACCATCGAAGGGCTCTACAACTTCCCGTACGCGGTGCGCAACCACGAATTCATCGACAGCGACGGCTGGCACCGCGGCCTCACTCCCGCGATCGTCGCCGACATCCGCAAGTCACTCGAGCACCCCGAGCGCATCGCCTATTTCCAGCAAACCCCGCAGCGCCAGCCCACCCTGCGCCGCAAGTTCGAGCAGCTGCGCGGCTCGGGCGTAGTGCTGCTGGTGGGCACCGATTCGGGCATCCCGATGAAGTTCCACAGCCAGAGCACGTGGAACGAGCTCGACGTCTGGGTGAACCAGCTGGGCGTGCCGGCCATGGATGCTATCCGCGCCGCAACGTACTGGCCGGCCGTGGCCATGAAGGTGGACGCCGACTACGGCACCGTCACCGAAGGCAAGTACGCCGACATCATCGCGGTGCGCGGCGATGTGCTGAAGCAGGTGGCGCTGCTGCAGGACGTGGACATGGTGATCAAGCACGGAAAGCGCGTGCGGTAACGGCCTCCGCCCCGCGCCTGCCCGGGCCGAAGTGTGCGCCCGGTCCCGATTCCCCGTGCCCGGCCACGGCCGCGCTTGTGCTGCCCGGCGCGCTGCCCGATAGTCCCGCGATGCCCAAGCCAGCCCACCGCCACTGCACGCCGTGTTGCACCGCCCTGGCGCTGGGCGTTTTCATGGCGGCGCCTGCCTGGGCGGCGCCTCCCGCCGGCGCCAGCCAGAACGCGCTGTGGTTCGTGCTGGGCCTCGCCTTTGCGCTGGCGCTGGCCATGGTGCTGTGCCGGCGTTTGATTAGCCGTGCCATTGCCTCGCCGGTGTCTTGGCAGGGCTACGCGGCCGCGGTGGCCGGGCTGCTGGTGCTGGCGCCCTGGCTGCATCGCCAGAGTGCAGCAGCTGGGTTGGCGATGGGGGTCTTGCTGTGTGTGTGGGGCCTGATCCTGGTAGCGCGAATGGCTGGCCGCATGCGCAGCCTGCTTCATGACCACGAGCAGGCGCGCGTCGACGCCCACCAGGCGCAGCGCAATTCCGAACGCGACGCGCTCACCGGCGCGCTCAACCGTGGCGCGTGGCGCCAACGCCTGGATCAGCACGCAAGCGACGCCTTGGAAGCCCAGCCGCCGCGTACGCTGTCCGTGCTGTTCCTCGACATCGACCTGTTCAAGCTGGTGAACGACAGCCTGGGCCACGGCGTGGGCGATGACTGCCTGCGCATCGTCGCCAGCACCGTGGCGGCGGAGCTGCGCGGCGGCGACGTGCTGGGCCGCTTGGGAGGCGAGGAATTCGCGGTGGCGCTGCCGGGCGCCCGGCGCGTGAACGCCATCGCCGTGGGCGAACGCATCCGCATGGCGGTGCAGCAGCACTGCCGCGTGGTGGGCGAAGAAGTGGTGGAGCTCACGGTCAGTATCGGCGTGGCTGAATGGCATGGCGGCGCGGAAAGCCTGGAAGCCCTGCTCGATCGCGCCGACCGCGCCATGTATAGCGCCAAGGATTCGGGACGGAACCTGGTGGTGGCCGACAGTGCGGCCGCCGTGGCTGCCTAGCGCGGTCTGGGGTCCCGTGGGCAGGAACTGGCCGTCCCGCCCGGGATGGGCTGGTTTGCGCGACCGTCGGAGAGTAGCCTCACGCCATGCCTTAAAGCCCAATACGGGCCGAGGCGACGCCTGCCGGGAGACGACGTATGAACCTCAATGCAAAAGCGAAGCGTTGGACTACGCTGCTTGTCCTTCTTCTTGCTGCCGGCGCTTCCCTGCCGGTGATGGCGAAGTCAGTGGAAGAGGATCGGGCAAAAATCAGGAAGCAGTCCGCTGAAGTCCTCGCGCTGCTCTACGACGCCCAGCCCGGCGCCAAGCAGAGCATCGCCAAGTCGAAAGGCTATGCCACCTTCAGCAAATGGGGGCTGACGATTGGCCCCGTGGGCGGCGGCATCGGCAGGGGCCTGGCGGTGGCCATGCCCTCCGGCAAGGAAACCTTCATGCGCTTCGTGGAGGGCTCCGCCAGCCTGGGCCTGGGCGTGAAGAAATACGCTTTGGTTTTCATTTTTGAAACCGACAAGGCGCGCGTGGACTTCGTCGAAAATGGCTGGACCGCTGGTGCAGGCGCAACCGCTGCCGCGAAAAGCGACACCAAGGGCACCGCCTTTGACGGCGCCGTTTCGGTGGCGCCCGGTGTCTGGCTCTACCAGGTCACCGAGATGGGACTGGCCGCCGAGATCAGCCTGAAGGGCACCAAGTACTATCCGGACAAAGCGCTCAACTGAGCCCGCTCACGGCGTCGGACAGCGGCAAAGCAACAAATGCACGCCCAGCCAGGCGAACCAGACGATCTGCCCCAGGCCAAACGCTGCGCCCGCGGCACCCAGCGCCGGAACCAGGGTGACAAGACCCGCGGCGCCAACCGCCAGACCAAGGACACTTAGCCAGCGGGGAAGTGAGCGCGAAACCAGCGCCGCCCAGCTCACCAGACCCACCCACAGCCCACCCACCACCTCCACGCCGCCGCCCAGCCCATCCTGCACCGCGGCAATCGCGCTCCACGCGGCCACCGCCTGCGCCACGTCGGTCGCGTGCAGCTTGCCCACCGCCTCAAGCCCCACGCTGGCCACCATCCCGCTGGCGATCACCAGGCCGGCCCAGATCAAGGCAAAGGCCGTGGCCACGGCCATCAGCGCCGGCGCGCCCGGCTTGAGCCGCTCGTGCAGCGCGACGGCCAGCACCACCAAGGCGATGCCAAACACCACGTAGATGCCAATGGACCAGTACTGGAACAGCGCCTGCCGCTCGAGCATGAAGCCAAGCTTTTGCGCGCTGCTCCAGCCGGCGGTGTCGCCTGGGTTGAGCACCGTCGCCAGCACGGCGAAGCCGGCGATGTAGGCCAAGGCCTGGATGAGCGCGGCGATGCCGCCGGATTTCTGGAGCGTGATCATGCAAGCGCGCATCCGTGGGGCAGGAGTGGCGATTGGGCGCTCCGGGTTGCGAACCGTCTTGTGCCAAAGGTAGGGCGGGCGAATGGCGAACCGGATTCGACGCGGCGAGGCCGGCGCCAAATCCACGCCTTAGGCCACTACCACTGCCGGAACACCACGCAAAGCGTCGTGGAGTCGAGCACCGCGAATTCCTTCGCGCCCCAGGGCTTGAGCTGCACCGAGCGCGAGTTGGGATGCAGCACCTCGGGCGCCCGCTCGGCGACCTCGGCGTAGATGGCGTCGATGTCGTCAGTCTCGATCGCCAGCTCCGGGCGGTCCAGCGCCGCCAGTTCGGCGTTCTGCATCAGGTACACCCGCGCGCCGTCGCGTCCCAGTACCGAGATGGTCGGATCCTGATACAAGACCTCGAAGCCCAGGCAGCGCACGAAAAGGTCTAGGCCGACGTTGATATCGGCGTAAAAAACTTTCGGGATCAGGCGGATCAGCATGGTCTAGCCTCGTAGCGACCGTTGCTCAGCGACCCGAATACGCCCGCGGCAGCGCCCCCGCCGGTTTCAGGTAACGATCGCGAAGTTCCGTCTGGCGCGAACGCATGCTGTCGGGTTTGCCGGCGAACCACACCTGGTCGGCCACGGTGTTCACTTCCAGCGGGTCGCCCGACCACAGCACCAAGTCGGCGGTCTGGCCGACTTCGATGCGGCCACGCTGCGCGCCCAGGCCGAACACATCGGCGGGCACGGTGGTGAGGCCGGCCAAGCCCACTTCCCACGGCAGCCCGTAGGCCACGGCAGTGCCGGCCAGTTGGCGCACCTTGCGGGCATTGTGCGTGCCGTCGGTGAGGTTGGTGAAACCCACCTGGACGCCGGCGCGATGCAGGCGCGCGGCATTCTCAAGCGACGAACCCAGCGCGTCGAAACTCGAAGGCAGGTTCGCAAGCGCATCTACGAAAACCGGCGCCTGCGCGGCCTTCAGCGCGTCGACCACCTGCCACGCTTCAGCGCCGCCCAGGATCACCGGGCGCATGCCGTTGGCGCGCGCGAACTTCAGCGCCTGCAGGATGTCGGCGGCGCGGTCCACACGGAACACCACGCGGCCGTTGCGCAGGTAGCCCGCCATCGCGGTGCGGCCGGCGCGGGTGAGCAAGCCGTCGCTGACGCCGGTGCGCGCTTCGGTCACGGCCTGCTGCAGCAGCATCCACTGGCCGGCGCGGCTGCCGCCCGACAGCGGCGACATGTCGCTGCCCAGGTTCACGAACAGGCTGCGGCTGCCGGGTAACGCGGCGTCGAAGCGGCCGTCAAGCAGCACCGCGCTGCCCTGGCCCGCGACGAAGCTGCCGCCGGGCTGGCTGCCCGGCGTGAGCACGGTGAAGGTGATGCCCTCGATGCGGTTCACTGCCACGACGCTTGAGCGCGGGTTGAAGGCCACGTCCACGTCGAACTCGGGCCGCCAGTACTGCGTCTGCGCCGGCACTTGCGCGCCCAGCGCGAGTGCAGAGTCCACGGTGCCGGGCTCAAGCGACACTTCCTCGATGCCCAGGCCGGTGAAGCCGCCGAACAGGCCGGCCGTGAGCGGCCGGCCCTTGGCTTCCACCACGGTGACGCCGGCAGGCGCCGCCAAGCCGGTACCCACGGCGCGCACGACGCCGCCCTGCACCAGCACGTCGTGCGTTGTCAGCGTGCCGCGCGTGCCGCCGGTGTGCACGTCGGCGCTTCGAATCAACAGATCTTGCGCCGCAGCGGGCAGCGCGAGGAGAACCGCGAGGGCAAACACCAGGCGCTTCATGGCGTCACCTCCTGGCCCAGCATGAAGTCGCTGCGCGGCTGGCGCTCGGGGTCGTTGCGGTCGTAGAGCAGGGCCCCGTCCACGTAAACCTTCTCCGCCTTGGCGTAAACGCTGAAGGGATTGCCGTTCCACAGCACCACGTCGGCCATCTTGCCTTTGGTGAGGTCGCCGGTCTGGGTGCCGATGCCGATGGCCTTGGCGGCGTTGCTGGTGATCCAGCGGATGGCGCGTTCCGGCGGCAGCGCCATGCCTACGCGCTCGCCGCGCACCATCACCTTGGCGGCCTCCTGGTTCAAGCGCTGGATACCTTCAGGTGAATCCGAATGCACCACCGCGC
>JANNQY010000391.1:0-6931 GCA_031400995.1 Lysobacteraceae bacterium | reverse complement strand
ATCTACAAGCGCTTCGTCGAAGACCGGCCGCTGGTGTTCCGCTTCATCGCCGGCGAACGCGGCGGCGGCTCGCGGGTGATCCGCAGCGCAATCCGCAGCGAGGAAAGCCACTTCGCCTCGGAAATGGCGCAAGACCTGCGCGCGCTGGGCACCCTGCCCGACCTGTCCACCGGCAGCCTGCAGATGATCTGCGGCCTGGTGGTGACCACCATGCTCAACGCCGCCTCGGACATCCTGGACCTGCCGCCCGGCCAGCCCAAGCGCGAGCGCGAGCTGGTGGATAATTTCGTAAGGCAGCTGCGTGTTGTTTTTCTCGGCGCGGCCCGCTGGCGGGAGCGTTAAGCAATGCACAGAAAAGTGCTCGCCGCCGCGCTGGCGACCATAGCCTTTGCCACTACCGCACGAGCCCAGGACCCCGCTCCGGTGGCGTTCGAGCAGGAGGCGTTCGCATGCGTGCAGCTGGTGCTTGCTCGGGGTAAAGGCGCCGAGCTCGACCTCGCCCAATTGCAGCAGCCGAGCTATCGCGTTGGCGCGCGTCTGTCGGGCCAGTCCTGTGCGGACACCCGGATGGTGGAACTGCCTTCCGACCAGGTGGCGCCGGTGCTGAAGGCGCTGCGTGCCCTTGGCCGCCAAGCGGAGGAACCAGGCCCGCTGCGCGATGCCGTCGACCGCTGCGAAGGCTCCGGCCCGGGCGTCGGCTTCGGCGAAGCGCCTCCGGTGTTCGGGCCCGGGCAGCTCACGCTAGAGCTGGAAGCCTGCGGCTCCACCCTGGTTGCAAGCGCCGTGCCGGCGCCCGACGCCTCGGCCCAGGACCTTCCGGCCGTCAGCGTCACCGCGGTTCCAGGCGCTGCGGATATTCCGCCTCCGGGGCCGGAGCCAACGCAGCATGTGCGACGCTGGCGCCCGGACTCGGGCCGCATCGATGCCGCGGCCTCGCGCGAAAAGAACGACGACGGCTACGACGACGAATTCAAGCTGCGGGTGGACACCCTCTGGGTCCGCGGCCCCAACGAAACGCGCCTCGAGCTGGAGGTGGACAACGAACGTGACTTTGGCGAGAACTGGGACCGCGAAGCCAACGGCCGACTGGGCCGCTTCCATCAGTTCGAAAACGGTTGGTTCAGGATGTACGAAGGGTTCATGGAGCGTAACCAAGTACTCATCAACACCACGGACGAGGACTATCTGCTGCTGCAGGCCAGCTTCGGCGGCGGCTACCGCTGGCATTGGGACGAACGTGCATCGCTGCGCGCCGCGGTGCTTTGGAACTATTTTTACTTCGATCTGCTCGACCTGGACGAAAGCGCAAACCTGGACGCGCCCTCGGCCTACTTCTCGGGCGAGTGGTCGATTACGCCACGGATCAAGGCGCGCGCCACCGTGCGCGTCTACGACTGGCCAAATGGCGACACGGGCACCGAACTCGACAGCGACATCGCCTATGACCTCACCAAGTACCTGGGCTTCGGCCTACGCTGGCGCTACTCGCGCGACGGGGCCTCGCTGGACCGCGACGACGAAGACAAGATCGAGATGTTCCTGCGCTACCGGTTCTGATCACTCGTGTTTGAGCAGCGACTTCAGGCTGGCGAAGGGAGACCTGCCGCCCGGCCAGCCCAAGCGCGAACGCGAGCTGGTGGACAACTTCGTACGGCAGCTGCGGGTTGTTTTCCTGGGCGCGGCGCGCTGGCGGGAGCGCTGAGCCTGACGGGAGGGGGCGTTCACGCCAGCGTGCGGGCGGCCGTGGGACGCTAGACTTCTTTTTCAGGTGCCTGCCATGCCTCAGCTCCTGCGCTTGACCTACGTCAGCCGCGCCGCTTTCCCGGTGGATAAATACACCGGCGGCATCCAGCGCGAGGTCGCCCGGATCCTCGTGCAGTCCCGACGAAATAACCCGCGGCAGCAGCTGGTGGGCGCCCTCTACTTCGGCGATGGGTGCTTCTTCCAATGCCTGGAGGGTCCGGAGGATGCCGTCGAAGCGCTCTACCAGCGGCTGCACGGCGACCCGCGCCACTGCGAACTGCGCGTGCTATCCCGCGAGTTCGTGGCCAACCCCAGCTTCGCGAATTGGGCCATGAAGATAGTGCCCAACGCCCGAGAGGTGCAGGCCCTGATGACGCGACATGGCCGCACCACCTTCGACCCCTACACGTTCGACGAATCACTGCGCTTGGCGATGGTGCAGCTGCTGCTGCGCGGGGCCGACGCCGCGCTGCCGCCCGTGCCTGAGGATCCGGCCACCGGCGAACCGATGGCGGGCGCCATGAAAGCCGCGATCGGCCTGGGCGTCACCGGCACAGCGCTGGGCATCGTGTCCCTCGCCCTGCATTTCCTGCGCTAGGAAGATCGGTTCTGCCGAATCCCGGTGTAGCGCCGCCCATTCAGTCGCGCTTGAGCAGCGACTTCAGGCTGGCGAACGGGTTACTGGTGGCCGCCGCGGTTTTTTCCTCGGCGTCCTGGGCGCTGACGCCAGTGTGGTCGATCCAGCGCGAATGCTCGTTGTCGTGGCAATACACGCACAGAAGCTCCCAGTTGCTACCGTCGCTGGGGTTGAAATCGTGGTCGTGGTTGCGGTGGTGGACCGTGAGTTCCTGCAGGTTGGCGCGGCTGAACTCACGGGCGCAGCGGCCGCAGATCCACGGATACATCTTCAGCGCGCGCTCGCGATAGCCGGTATCGCGCTGGGCCGCGTCGCGGCGCGACTGCGCGATGATGCGGTCCACATCCTGGCTGGATTTCGGGGTGCCCGAGGCCATGGCCTGCTCCTTTCTCAACGAAACGTACTGATGTCGCCCAGCGACTTGCGCGACACCGCCGGAACCCGGCAGCCCGGCGCGGGATGGCCCACCACCAGCAGCAGATAGGGTACTTCGTTGCGCGGCCGCCCGAGCAGCTCGTTGAGGAAGGCCATCGGGCTGGGCGTGTGGGTCAATGTGGCCAAGCCGGCGCGGTGTAACGCGGCAATGAGCAGGCCACAGGCGATGCCGGTGGATTCGTGCGGGTAGTAGCGTTTGGACTTCTGGCCGTCCACCTCCGCGCCGGTGCGCTCGTAGAACACGGCGATCAGCCACGGTGCGATTTCCAGGAACGGCTTGTCGGCATCGGTGCCCAGCGGAGCCAGCGCCTGCAGCCACTCGTCGGGTGCACGGCGCTGGTAGAACTCGCGCTCTTCGGCCTCGGCGGCCGTGCGGATGCGCTGCTTCAAGGCGGCATCCGACACGGCCACGAAATGCCATGGCTGCTGGTTGGCGCCGCTGGGCGCGCTGCCGGCGGCCACCAAGCAGGCTTCGATAACCTCGCGCGGCACCGGCGTGGCGGCGAAATCGCGCACGGTGCGACGCGTTGCAAGCTCCTCGGCCAGGGCCGTGGCGCGCGCCAGACGCTCGGCCTCGGTCAAATCAGGCAGGCCCGGGTGCGGCTGGGTGTGGTGAGGGTCCATTCAGGGTTCCAGGAAAGCCTGCACGGCGGCCAGTGTGGTCTGCGGATCCTCTTCATGGGGCACATGGCCCAAGTCGGGGAAGACCACCAGCTGGCTGACGTCGATATCGCGGTGCAGGCGCTCGCCGTTGGCCAGGGGGATCAGCCGGTCGCGGCCACCCCACAGGATCAGGGTGGGCTGGGTGATCTGAACCAGGCGCGCAGCGCTGGCTTCATCGGGCATATGCCGGATGCGCTTGGGCAGCGCCGCGCGATTGCCGGCGCGCAGGGTGATCTCGTAGTAGCGGTCCACCAGCTCTGGCGTTACGCGCTCCGGGTCGCCGTACACATCGCGCAGGCCCTGCTCGATGGTGGAACGCGGCAGGATGTACTTGAGGATTCGGTTCACGCCGGGCGTGGCCGCAAGCAAGAACGCGAGCGGCACCGACTCGGCGTTGCGCGGATAGGCCAGCGCGTCCACCAGCACCAGTTGATGCACCCGCTCGGGCTGGGTCAAGGCCAACTCCAGCGCCACTTGGCCGCCGAAGGAGTTGCCGGCAAGCACCGAGGGCGGCAGCTGTAGGGCGTCCATCACCTGGCCCATGAAGTTGGCGTAGCGGGCGGTGGAATAGTCGTCGTCCGGGAAGGGCCCCGTGAGCCCGAAGCCCGGCAAGTCCAGGCTGATCACCCGCCGCGTGCGGCTCAGTTCAGGCACCCAGCCCTCCCAGGTATGCAGGCTGGCCGAGGTGCCGTGCAGCAGGATCACCGGGTGCGGGTCGCTGCGCGGGCCGACGTCGCGCAAGTGCACCGGCATGCCGGCAACGGCCAGGAACTGCGAGGGCGGCGGCGCCCAGCGCTGTGTCAACGCCTCAACCGGGCGGTCGGGCGCCCAGAATGCGACCAGCGTTGCCAGCAGGCCCAAGGCCAGGAGCAACGCCAGCCCACCCAGCCACTTCAATGCAGTCCTCATCGGCCTAGGTTAGCGCGCTCAAGGACCCGGCCGCACTAACGCACCTTCATCCAGTCCACCACCAGCGCGAATTCGCCCGGGCGCTTGTCGCCGATCAGCAGACCCACTTCGCGCACCTGCGACAGATCAATCGGCGGGCCGCTGAGCTGGTTGCCAAACGCCGTGGGCACCATCGTGGCGAAGGGGATGCTCACTTCGGTCCACTCCCCGGCCGCAGTGGGGAAAGAGCCGCCCCACGAGATGGGAATGCCGCGAAAGCGCAGGCCCGTGGCCAGCCGCAGCTCGTAGGTGCGGCCATCGCCCTTTACCCGCAACACCATGGCTTCCCGGCCGCTCAAATCGTAGGACTGGCCCACCGTGCGCACCGACGAGAAGCCGCCGTTGTTCTCCAGCGACAGCGTTCCGGCGAAATGCAGCTGGCCGTCGCGCAGCTCTGGCCCACCCCGGGACAGCCCGCCCATCACGCCATCGTTCACCGCCACCCAGCGGGGTTCCTCGGCTGCACCCGAGAACTGCATCAGGGGCTGAAGGGCAGGCTTGGACAGCGGCGCCGCCGATACGGCCAACGTAGAGGCAAGGGCCAGCAGCGGCGGGAGAATGCGGGTAAGACGATGCCGGCTCATGGTGGCGTTTCCTGGCGTTTCAGGCCGCGATATGCCGCCTTCCGGCACCGGTGTAGCCCCGCTGAAGACACCGTGGCGTGAATTTGTGGGACAATCCGCGGTCCAGAAACCCTCCAAGGCCCCACCCATGAACAAGAAAGCCCGCGCCCGTCGCCGCGTCGCCCGCCTCCGCGGCCGCTGAGCCACACGCAATGCAAGCCCAAGGGCCCGCCCCACCGCGATGATTCGCGGCTGGCGCGGGCCCTTGGCGTTTTCCGGAGCGCCGGTTACTCGGCGGGGTCATAGGCCTGGGGCCGCAGATTTCGCCAGACCGTGTCCGCAAGGGAAATGAAGCCGGCCCGGTCCGTATTCCAGGTTTTCTGCACTTGCGTGCTGTAGTTGAGGTACAGCTTGCCGTCGACCACGGTGAAGGCCTCTGGCTGGGTGGACACCTTGTAACCCTGCGACGTGCCATAGGCGCAGTAGCCGCCGTACTCCGGGGCGTATCGCTCCGGGTTTTTCGCGAACAGGTCGCGGTTGCCGGCGCTGGCAAAGCGCCATGTCGCCCCCTGCCAGTCGTGGGTGTAGGCCGCATTGCCGCGCAGCGGGCGGCTCTCGGTGTGGTAGGCCACGGGATCGTAGCCGCGGATGGCGCCTTCGGGCGTAGCGAAGACTTCGTCCACGGCAATTGCCGATCCGGACACGCCGAAGGCGACCAGGGCGAAAAAAAAGCAAGCGAAATAGCGCATGGGCAGCTCCGTGGGGTCGTTACACAGTGTAAAGAGGCGGGCCAGGGGCAAGAAGGTTCGCGCCTATCGGGGCAGGTTGGCCGGGGGTTGCTTGTTGACAGCCGTGAGTCTGCCGGAAATGATGAAACTCAACTCTCCATCCGGCGGCCGACCATTTCTTTCCTCGCGACACCCAGTGCCGCCACATCCCCCGTGGCCCCAGGCCCCGCGCCCTTGGTGCTTTACTACTCGCGGCCTTGGGCGATCTTCAAGATCCTGCTGTTCACGGGGCTGATGGCGGCCATGGCGCAGACCCTCTATTTCCTGGTCGCCGCCGCCAGCCCCTCGCCCAATGCACTGGCAAAGGGTACGTTGGTGTTCAGCGCGCCCTACCTGCTGATCTACTTTTACTTGATCTGGGGCAGCGTAAAGGCCCTGCGCTGGCGTGACCCGGTGCTGGTGTTCGACGAAACGGGCATCACCGATGCGCGCCATGGCGACAAGCTGATTCCTTGGCGCGACATCGCCAGCACCTACCTTGGCCAGGACGGCAACCAGGCTTGCCTGGTGGTGAAGTTCACCAGCCTGGCTGCGGCGAAGCGCAACCTGGGCGCATGGCGCATGCCCAGCGCCTTACTCAATCGCGTCATCATGTTCGGCGAGTGGTGCGTTATCCTGGGTCCGCTGAAGTACAAGTCGCGAGAGGTGGTGGCGAAGGCCGATGAACTGCTGGCGTACTCCCGCCGCCGCGCCTGATCCAGCTAAAGCAGTGGGCGATTGGCTCTCGCCTTTGCTCACCGCAGACCATTCAGCTAAAAGGCCGCCGTTGCTACCGTGGCGCTCACCCCGGCCTGGCTGTCGCCAGCGCAAACTCCAGCGCCCCACACACCGCCGCCACCTGCGCCGCATTGCACTGCACGGCGGAAGCGCGCGGGCTGTCGGGGTACACCTCGGTGGTGGTGCGATAGCGCGCCGTGGTGACGCCGGCGCACAGGCCCAGTTCGCGCACCGCATAGTTGATGACGCCGGGCTGCACCACGACTTCGCCAATGATTTGCCCCTGCGCATCAGCGGGCGCGATGTGCGTCACCTTGGCCACCGCCGCGATCTCCGCGGCCTGGAACTCGGGCTGCGGGTCTTCGGTGTCGCCCACCGTGTAGAAGCCATCGGGAATCTCGCCGGGCTCGAACACCTCACCGTCGCGCGCCGCCTTG
>JANNQY010000390.1:0-3504 GCA_031400995.1 Lysobacteraceae bacterium | reverse complement strand
GGCCAGCGCCAGCTTCAGCAGCCAAAGGCTGGCCGGCCCGCGCCAGCCCAGCGCATGGGCGCGCTCCAGGTGGTCGCGCGCCTGCGCTGCATCGCCCTGGATGAATTCGGCCACGCCGACCCAGCCGAAGTGGATGGCGCTGAGCGGATCGAGCTGCTGCGCGCGCCGGAAGTCGGCCTGCGCGGCGCCGATGTGGCCGGCCTCAAGGTAGGTCAGGCCTTTCCATAGCCAGGTGTTGGCGTTGTTGGGGTCGGCGGCCAGCGCCTGCTCGGCCAGGGCCAGCGACTGCAGGCGTTCGCCGGCATCGGCCGCCAAGCGCGAGCGCACCGCCAGCGCGTTGGGCAGGTCGGGCACCAGCGCCAGGGCGCGGTCGACGGCCGCGTTGGCACGCACGGCCGCTTCGCCCGAGGGCGTGGCCTGGTAGGTGGGCAGCACGTGCTCGATGCTGGCCAGCGTGGCCCAGGCTTCGGCAAAGCGCGGGTCGCGCTCCACCGCCTCGGTGACCAGGCTGCGCGCCGCCTCCAGGTTGCTGCCGCGCAGCGCAAACAGCTGGCGGCCGCGCAGGTACAGCTCGTACGCCTTCAGGTCGGCCGTGGCCGGCGCCACCTGCACGGTGCGCACGCCCAGCGAATCGGCCAGCGCGTTGGCGATGGCCTGGGAAATTTCTTCCTGCACGCTGAAGATGTCCACCAGTTGGCGGTCGTAGGTGGCCGACCACAGCAGCCGGTCGCTGGCGGCATCCACCAATTGCGCGCTGATGCGCACGCTGTCGCCCTGGCGCCGCACCGAACCGCTCACCAGGTGCGCCACGCCCAGCTGCGCCGCGATCTCTCGCCCGCCCACGTCGGCGTCGCGGAACAGGAAGGACGAGCTGCGCGACGTCACTTTCAGTCCCGGCACGCGCGCCAGCACGTTGATCAGTTCCTCGGACAGGCCGTCGGCGAAATAGGCGTCGTCCGGCGCCGGGCTGAAATTGGCGAAGGGCAGCAGCGCGATGGAGTGCGGGTCCACCGGACCGGGCGGGCGCGGCGCGGCGGCGGGTGCTGTGACGACGTTTGGCGGCGCCGGCGCTTCACCCGGTGCCGGCCCGTGGCCAACGATGAACTGGCGCAGCAGCGACAAACTCAGCGCACCCAGCACCAGCACCACCGTCAACTGGTCCAGGCGGCGGGCGGTGCGGGCGTTCTGCGGCGTCTCGTCGTGCGGCCCAGTGTCGCGGCGCAAGCCCTGCGCGGTCAGCTCGAAGCGCCAGGCCAGCCACAGCATCGGCACCGCCAACACCACCAGCGCCAGCAGCAGCCAGCGCACGCCCGACAGCGGCAGGCCCAGGGCCGGGAACAGCAGGCTGGCGATGGCGATCAGCAGCCAAGCCAGCGCGCCCCAGACCAGGGCGACCCGGACCACGTTGCGGCGTTTGAGTTCGCTGAGCACGCTCATGTGATTCCCCGGCGGACGGGCTAAGCGCCCAGAAGCCTGATTGCCAACAGTGACTGCATGTCGCGGCGGCCGTCGGCAATCAAATAGATGACGACCTGGCGGCCAATGATGCGGTAGATCACTCGGTAGGGTTTGAAGAACGCTTGGCGGTATTCCTTGATGCCCAGGCCCGCCAGCTCTTTCGGATAGCTGCCGCGCTCCGGGAACTTTGACAAGCTGGTTACGACCTTCATCAACTCATCCAACACGCGGTTGGCCTTGGCCACGCTATCGAACTCGGCAAGGTAGCCGTGGATGGACTCCAGCCCCTGCTCCGCGCCGGCAGTGAGCAGCACTTCGAACTTGGGTGGCGCCCCTGCCATCAGTCAGCGGTGCGCTTGGCGCGTAGACGGGCGACAACATCCGCTGCGGGCTTGAGCTTGCCAGCGTCCACCTCCTGGTTGCCCAGCGCGAGGATTTTCAGCAGGGCCAGCGTCTCTTGGGTTTCCTCGAACGAGGCGACGTCCTGCAGAACGGCCTTCGCCTCGCCGTTCTGGGTGATCACCAACGGCTCACGATGCTCGGCAATGTGCAGCAGCACCTCGGCGGCGTTGGCCTTCAGGTAACTGATTGGCTTCACTTGGGATGAGTAGCGCATGGCTGGGGTCCTGGTTAGCGAGGACTGAATATAGTCTTTTTATGGTCCTTCGGATATCTGGCGGTTCATTTACGGGTGCCGGGCTGGCTGCATTCGAAATCATCCTCGCCCACCGGCCGGCAAAGCTCCGGCCAGCCCTTCACGCGCCAGTAGTCCACGAAGCCGGCGCTGCGCAGCAGCGGCTTGGCGCGCGGGTCGGCCAGGAAACGCGCGGCCATCGGCGGTTCGAGCATGTTGTACAGGGTGTAGGTCTTGTCGGCGTCGCGGCGGCTTTCCAGCGCTTGGAAGAAAAGCTCGCGATCACCCTTGAGCACGGCGAACTGCGGCCCATCCCAGGAATAGTTGCCGAGGATCTCCTCTCGGGCGAAGTCGTCGCTGATGGCCGGGTCGCCCTGCGACCAGCGGAACAGCACCCAGTTGTCCGCAATCACTTCTGGCTGATTGGCGTAGGCCCGGTCGATCAACTCGCGCGCCTGCGCCAGGCGGCCATGGCTATAGGCCATGCGGAAGCGGGCGCTGAGGGTATATTGGTACGTGGGATCTACCGCGAGCGCAGCGGCCTCGACTTCCTTCATCAGGTCCTCGCGATCCAATTTAACGGCGACCTCGGTGATGCGATTCAGGAACACCGCCACCAGCGGTTCCATCGCCACCAACTCCCGGGCGGCCACCAGCCCATCGTCAACGCGGCCCACCGAGTGCAGAAGCTCGGCCAGATCCTCGCGCACGTCCGGGTAAGTAGGGTCGGCGGCGATGGCGCGCTCGAAGCCTTCCTCTGCATCCAACAGCCGGCCCTCGGAGCGCGCCACGCTGGCCAGCGCGTGCAGGGTCATGGCGTCGTTGGGCGCTAGGACACGTGCGCGCTCGGCGGCGGCCTGCATCTGCGGCAGCCGGCCGCCTAGGGCCACCTGCTGCACTGCAGTGGAGTTGAACGCGGACACTTCCACCGCAAGCGCCAGCGAGGCCCAAGCCGCGGCGAAGTCCGGCGCCAGCTCCGTGGCCTTGCGGAAGTGGCCGACGGTGGTGAGCGGGCTGCGCCGCATCCGCAGAAGGGCACGCCCCTTGAGGTAGTGGTCGTAAGCCACCGGATCAATGCTGCCCCGCTGCGCCAGCGGCGCGCTGTCGCCCAGGGTGGACGCCAGCTGCTGCGCCACCCGGCCGGCGATCTCGTCCTGTAGCTCGAACACGCTGTCGAGCTTGCGGTCGAAAGTTTCCGACCACACGTGGAACCCGTCTTCCACGCGGATCAGCTGCGCAGTGATGCGCACCTGCTCGCCGTCGCGGCGCACGCTGCCTTCGACGATGTGGCTCACGCCCAGGGTGCGGCCGATCTCGCGCACGTCGCCGCCCTTGCCCTTGAACGCGAACACCGAAGTGCGCGCCGCCACCCGCATGCCTGGGATGCGGGCCAGCACGTTGAGCAGCTCCTC
>JANNQY010000389.1:0-7251 GCA_031400995.1 Lysobacteraceae bacterium | reverse complement strand
GCAAAGTGGCCTGCGCATCCGCGCCGGCGCGGTAGTGCTCACCGCCGGCACCTTTCTGGCCGGCCGCATCCCCGTAGGCCTGAACAATTTCGCCGGCGGCCGCGCCGGCGATCCGCCCGCCACGGCGCTGGCGGAGCGCCTGCGCGAGCGCGCCCTGGGCGTGGCGCGGCTCAAGACCGGCACGCCGCCGCGCATTGACGGCCGCAGCATCGATTTCGACGGCCTGGTGGAACAGCCGGGCGACACGCCGGTGCCGGTGTTCTCGTTCCTGGGCAGCGCGGCCGAGCATCCGCGCCAGGTGTCGTGCTGGATCACCCATACCAGCGAGCGCACCCACGACATCATCCGTGCCGGGCTGCACCAGTCGCCGATGTACACCGGCGTCATCGAAGGCGTGGGTCCGCGCTATTGCCCCAGCATCGAGGACAAAGTGGTGCGCTTCGCCGACAAGGCCTCGCACCAGGTGTTCATCGAGCCCGAAGGCCTGGACACGCACGAGATCTATCCCAACGGCATTTCCACCTCGCTGCCCTATGAAACCCAGGTGGCGCTGGTGCGCTCCATCCGCGGCTTCGAGAACGCGCACATCACGCGCCCGGGCTACGCCATCGAGTACGACTACTTCGATCCGCGCGGGCTGAAGGCTTCGCTGGAAACCAAGGCGGTGGCGGGGCTTTTTTTCGCCGGCCAGATCAACGGCACCACCGGCTATGAAGAGGCCGCGGCGCAGGGCCTGCTGGCCGGCATCAACGCCGCGCGCCAGGTGCAGCAGCGCGAACCGTGGACACCGCGGCGCGACCAGGCCTACCTGGGTGTGCTCGTGGACGACCTGATCACGCACGGCACCACCGAGCCCTACCGCATGTTCACCAGCCGCGCCGAGTACCGGCTGCAGCTGCGCGAGGACAATGCCGATGCGCGCTTGACGCCGATCGGCCGTGAATTGGGCCTGGTGGACGACGCGCGCTGGAGCGCCTACGCCCGCAAGGCCGAGGCCGTGGCGAGCGAACGCGCGCGGCTGCAGGCGGTGTGGGTGGCACCGGGCGGCGCGCTGGCCGCGCAGCTTGAGCAGCGCACCGGCGTGGCCCTGAGCCGCGAGGCCACCGCGCTGGACCTGATGAAGCGGCCCGAGCTGGACTACGCCGCGCTGATGCAGCTGCCGGGCTTGGGCCCGGGCGTGGCCGAGTCGGCAGTGGCTGAGCAGGTGGAAATCGGGGTGAAGTACGCCGGCTACCTGGAGCGCCAGGACCTGGAAATCGCACGCAGCCGACGCAACGAAGACGCCGCCATTCCCGACGATTTCGACTACGCGCTGCCTGGCCTGTCGGCCGAGCTGCAGGCCAAGCTGGGCCGCGTGCGCCCGGAGACCATCGGCCAGGCCCAGCGCATCCCGGGCATGACCCCCGCCGCCATTTCACTGCTGCTGGTGCAGCTGACGCGCCGCCGCGGCCGGCGGGTGGCCTGATGCGGCACGCGCTGTTTGCGCTGCTGCTGCTGCCGGGGCTGGCCGCCGCCGTCACGGTGCAAGACTGGCCGCTGCCGGCGCCGCCGGGCTCGGCCCAGCCCAACCTGGCGCAGGCGCCCAATGGCGACCTCCTGCTGAGCTGGATTGAACGCAAAGGCGACGGCCATCGCCTGGTGTTTGCAAGCTATCCCGCGCGCAACCCGACGTGGTCGCCGCCGCAGCAGATTGCCCAAGGCAGCGACTGGTTCGTGAACTGGGCCGACTTCCCCGCGCTTCAGGCCCTGCCCGACGGCAGCCTGTGGGCGCACACGCTGGTCAGCAACGGCGATGCGCCCTACGCCTATGACGTGCAGCTGCACGCCTCGCGCGACGGTGGCCGGAACTGGCGCGCAGTGGACCCCGTGCATAGCGACGGCACGCCCACCGAACACGGTTTCGCCAGCCTCTGGCCCCAGTCCAGCGGTGAACTGGGCATCGTCTGGCTGGATGGGCGCCATACCAGCGGCGGCCACGACCATGCCAGCCATGGCGGCGGCGGCATGAGCCTGCGCGCGGCGGTGTTCGGCGCAAACGGAAACAAGCTCGCGGAGCACGAACTCGACTCACTGACTTGCGACTGCTGCCAGACCGACGCTGCCGTCGGCGCCCGCGGCGTGCTGGTGGCCTACCGCGACCGCGACGCCAATGAGGTCCGCGACATCAAGCTCACTCGTTTCGACGGCAAGTCCTGGACGGCACCCGCCATCGTGCATGCCGATGGCTGGGTGATGCCGGCCTGCCCGGTGAACGGCCCGGCCATTGCCGCCCGCGGCCACCAGGTCTGGGTCGCCTGGTACACCGAGGCCGGCGGTGCGCCGTCGCTGCGGCTCGCCAGGTCGGCCGACGCGGGCGCTCATTTCAGCCCGCCGCTGACCCTGGCCAGCGGCGGGGCCCAACTGGGCCGCGTGGCCTTGGCGGCCGACGCCACCGGTGTCTGGGTCAGTTGGCTGCAGGAATCCCAGGGCCAGCAGAGTCTTTGGCTGACCAAACTGAGCCCGGACTTGGGCCGCGAAGTGTTGCGGGTGCAGGTGGCCGAACTGGCGGGCCGTGGCCGCGCCACCGGCTTCCCGCGCCTGCAGGTGCGCGGCGGTGAGGCGTGGCTGGCCTGGACCGAAGTACGTGACGGCCAACCCCGGCTCCGAGGGGCTCGGATCCTTCCCTGAACGGCAACGACACCACTGTACCCAGTGGTACGGATGCGGGCTTTGGATTAAGGTGTGCCGGTATCGCCGGCCTGCCGGCGGTGCAGGCAGCGGCTCAAGGGGAGGGAGCGTCACCGGCGATTCGCACGGTGGCGCCAGAGGAGACCCTGGGCACGAGGTCACAACGTTTCCCTTAGCCCCGACAGGAGTTTCCCCATGCCCCGTTTCCATCGTTTGGCCGGCGCCGTTGCCCTGGCGCTCGGTTGCGCCGGCGCCGCCCAGGCGCAGCAGTTCTCCAGCTTCGTCGTGTTCGGCGACAGCCTCAGTGATACCGGCAACATCGCCGCCGCGCAGGGTCTCCCGGCCGGCAACAGCTTCACCACCAATCCCGATCCGGTGGCGGCGCAGATCATCGCGGCGGCGTTCGGACTGCCCAGCGGCCCGTCGCTGGCTGGCGGCCCGAACTTCGCCTGGGGCGGTGCCTGCGTCAACGCCACCGGCCTGTGCCTGAACGCGGTGCCGAACATTCCGGCCCAAGTTACCCAGTACCTAGCGCTCAATGGCGGCCGTGCCGATCCCAATGCGCTGTACAGCATCTGGGGCGGCGCTAACGACATCTTCGCCACGCTGACCTTGGCCCCGGCCAACGCCCAGGCCAACACCGTGGCCGCGGCCACTGCCTATGTGCAGCAGATCGGTCGCCTGCAGGCGGCCGGTGCGCGCTACGTGGTGGTCTACAACCTGCCCAATTTGGGCGCGACGCCGCAGTTCGCCGGCCCCAGCGCCGGCTCGGTGTCGCAGATCACCGTGGTGTACAACTCGGCGCTCACCGCCGGGCTGGCCACGCTGGGCGACGGCATCATCCCGATCAACACCTTCGGCCTGATCAGCGAGATATCGCTCAACCCCGGCCTTTATGGCTTCACCAACATCACCGGCCAGGCCTGCGGCGTGGGCTCAAGCTCGGTAGCCTGCGGTCCGGCCGGTTCCGGCCTGCCGTTCACGTATGCGGCGGGCACCAACAACACGTGGCTGTTCGCTGACGGCGTGCACCCCACCGGTGCCGCCCACGCGATCCTTGGCAGCGTGGTGCTGTCCACCATCGCCGCGCCCATCCAGATGTCGTATGCCGGTGAGGCGGGCGTCGAGGGCGCGCAGATCCACAGCCGCGCCATCAACGACGAGCTGATGTCGGACTTCCAGCTGGACCGGGAAGTGGGCAGCATGCGCGGCTACACCAACGTGCAGTTCGGCCAGAGCGAATACGAAGACAACGCCAACACCAACATCCTGGGCGGCGACGCCGACACCCTCAGCATCACCGTGGGTGCCAACAACCGCTTCAGCGAAAACGCCTACTTGGGCGTGGGCATCAGCATTGGCGGCCATGACAACGACGTGGCCAGCGCCAACCTCAACTCCACCTCGGTCATTGCCTCGGTCAACGGCGCTCTCCGGTTCGGTGGCGGTGGCTACGTCAGCGGCGTGCTCAGCGGCGGCACCACCAGCGTCGAGACCGAGCGCTACATCACCATGGGCCCCACGGTCCGCGGCGAGGAAGGCAGCACCAACGCCCAGCAGTGGGGCGCCGAGTTCGGCGTGGGCTGGCTGTTCGGCGCCACCGACGGCATCCAGCACGGCCCGTTCGCCGGCTACACCTACCTGCAGCAGGACGTGGACGGCTTCCAAGAAGACAGCGGCAGCGCAACCTCCATGAACTTCGCCGACTTCGCGCGTGACTCCGCCGTGATGCGCCTGGGCTACCAGCTGCAGGGCAGCATGGGCACGGACGGCCACATCCGTCCGTTCGCGCGCGTTGCCTACAACGACGAGGGCGAGGACGACCAGATCCAGGTGAACGCCGGCTCCAACTCAATGCCGGGCCGCTTCACCATCGGTGGCTTCACGCCGTCCTCGGATTGGATCAGCGCCGACCTGGGCCTGAACTTCATGATGACCGACAACATCACGGGCTACGCGTCCTACAGCGGCCGCTTCAGCGACGACTACCAGTACATGGACAGCCTCAGCTTCGGCATGCGCATCGCGTTCTGATCCATCGCCTGTCTGCACACGGGAAAGGCCGCCTACGGGCGGCCTTTCCTTTTTCAGGGAACTTGAACCCTGGCCCTGGCAGCCAACACTCAGGCCTTGAGGCGCACGTGAACCGATTTGCCGCCGCCGCCGCTGGTGCGCTCCTGCATCTCGAACAGGGCCGGATGCGCCCTGAACAGGTCGCTGAGCTTCTTGTGTCCGTAGAGCCTTGGGTCGAAGTCCGGGCGGATTTTGGTGACGTAAGAACCCACCGACCCAAGGAAGGCCCAACCGGACTCATCGGTGGCTTCCTCGATGGCCTGCACCAGCAGTTCACGCGGAAGCGGCGGCGGCGCGGGCTTGCTTGAAGTCGCCGGCGGCGGGAGCGCGCCCGCTGGCGCCTTGGCGGGCCGGGCGACCACCTTTGCCGGCGCCGGCTTCGCGGGCGCGGCAGCCTCGGGCTCGCGCCGCAGCAGGTCGGTGTAGATGAACTTGTCGCAGGCCTGCACGAACGGGTCGGGCGTCTTGCGCTCGCCGAAGCCATACACGGTGTGGCCCTCTTCGCGCAGGCGCTGCGCCAGGCGAGTGAAGTCGCTGTCGCTGGAGACCAGGCAGAAGCCGTCGAAGCGGCGCGTGTACATCAGGTCCATCGCGTCGATGATCAGCGATGAATCGGTGGCGTTCTTGCCGCTGGTGTACGCGAACTGCTGCACGGGTTGGATGGAGTGCTTGAGAAGCGCCTTCTTCCACTGCGTCTGCTGGGGCGAGGTGAAGTCGCCGTAGATACGCTTCACGCTGGCCACGCCGTACTTGGCCACTTCGGCCAGCAGGCCTTCGATGATGCCGGGCGGGGCGTTGTCAGCGTCGATCAGCACAGCCAGCAGGCGCTGGTCTTCGTCGGGATCGGGCTTGCCGGGGGTGCGCGGCTTCATGGCGATGGGTCCGTGAGTGCGTGGCGTCATCGTACGGCCAGACGCCGCGGCCAGCCAGTCGGCGCGGCACGCTGAAGTCATCCTTTCTTCGCAGTATCCCGCCAGGCAGCGAGCACTGTTTTCGCGGCGGTCAAGGTGTCATTGATCAACTGTGGCTCGATGTCGGTCATTCCCTCATATTCGAGCAGGTTTCTCCGCTCATGCGCCTTGTCCAAGACCCGCCACACCTCGGGTCCCAGCCCAAGTGTCGTGGGCAGCAGCTGGAATACGAGATAGCGTTTTCCCGTGCGGTAGCCCATACGCCTGAGCGCCGCGACGCAGACAGCATGAGCGGCTCCGTACGCGAGGATGAATTTCGCCTCTGGCGACAGGTCGCTTCGGGATGAGTCGGATAACCAGGTTTCGGCGACGGCGACCAGACGCAGGATCTCCTGCGGATCTGGCAGTTCAGATCTGAGATCCCTGAGTTGATCCAGCGGTGGCGTCATTCTCGTTCCCCGGCGCGGCCCCGATGATCGGCAGCGTCGGCAGGTGGCGAACCCGGGTTACGAAGCCGTTGGCTTCTGCCAGCCGCCGCCGCCAGTCTGCGGGCGAGTAGAGCGTTGGAGAGATCTTGCGGCCCAGGGTGCCCTCGGCATCAGTCAGCAGGGGGTACACGTCGGCGTAGGAAAGCGCCTCGCCGATGATCATGAGATCGATATCGCTTTGCGCAGTGTCGGTTCCCTTTGCGACCGAGCCGAACACAAAAGCGTGCTCGATGCGGTCCGAAAGGGGCGCCAAGGCCTGCCAGAGGACATCGGTGAGACCGAAGGTTTTCCGGACGAGGCTGCGAAGCTCCCCGAACACGGGGGACTCGCGGTTGGCCTCGAACCAGACTTGGCGACCCAACAGCTGGCGATGGACCAGCCCCGCCGCAACCAGCCGGGCCAGCTCCCGCTGCACGGATCCGGAACCGACACCCGCCAGCCGCACGAGCTCGTTGAGATGGAAGTTGCGCGGCGCCTGTCCAAACAGCAGTGCCAGCACTCGCTGCTGAGTGCGGCTGAAGAGGGCGTCAGAAAGGCCGGACGAGTTCAATCCCATATTGGGCATGATCGTGCCCTTTTTGGGTTTTATCAAGGCCCCGACGGCGGAGTTTCGGCAACCAGGTCTTTCAGAAGGGCGTCCAGAGGCTGCTGCGTTGCCTTGAATCTCTTGCCGAGAACTTGCTCCCTGTGGAAGGCCAGATAGCCTTGCTGCTCGATTCGAATTCCACCACACGGCCTGCCAACGTTGAGATCGAGCCCCACCCGCTCGATGACTTCGACAGGCAATGCATCCGACCTGATGAGTTCACCGCTGGCGGAGAAACTGATCCAGCCTTGATCAAAAAGATGATCGGCCTGGGCGCTGAGCAACAAGCCGTTGTTGCCGTCCGTTCTTTCGGTTCCGGTTTCACATGCGGACCATGGCTTGATGTGACTGGCTCGAAGAAAACGAAGGTCCCTCATGCCTGTGATGCGGCATCCCTTTTCGAGACTAATCAATCGATTACGAAACAGCGCTTGCTTTGTGCGAACCGCGACCAGTGCGGTCCCTATCGTGCTGGAGAGATCGAGTACCGGCCGCGGCTCAGCGATTGATTTGGCCGACATCACGT
>JANNQY010000388.1:0-1584 GCA_031400995.1 Lysobacteraceae bacterium | reverse complement strand
CGTTGGCCATGGCTCTCCCCCTGGGAGGACCAGGCTACCAGGATCAAACCAAGGGGATGACGTGAGCTGGGGATTGAAACGCAACCGCACGCAGTGGAGTGATGGCCTGTCGCGCACGTCCTGGCAGGATTTCGAGCGCCTGCTTGCCCGGCACTACTGGGAGGAGGGGTATGAGGTCGAACACTGCGGTACCGCCGAGAACGCATCGCGTTTTGACGGCGGCGTTGACCTGGTGCTGCGGCGCGATGGCGAGACTGTCTTGGTTCAGTGCAAGCATTGGAAGGCGTTGCAGGTTCCGCATAACGATGTCCACCAACTCCTGGGCCTGCTCGAGACGCGGCAAGCGCAGCGGGCGATCCTGATCACCAGCGGTGAATTCACTGCGGCCGCGCGGGATGCGGCCTCCCGCAGCCAAAAGATTGAACTCATCGACGGTCTGGCGTTGCGGCTGTTGGTGGATCCCCGGCATATCCCGGAATCGGCGCCGGGCAAGGCACCGGCTTCGGGTTCCGAATGGGCGCCGGTGGCCGACAAGGCCATAGACGCCATCATGCACGTGCATACCGGAGGCCGATGGGGGAAGCGCCGTCAGACCCCTGAAGATGCGCTCAAGGAGATGGGCCTGAGGCTGGTGTTTGGCGTTGTTGTGGTTCTCGTAGTGTTCTTCTTCATCCGCAGCCAGCTCCAGAACCTGCAGTCCACACTGGTCCGCCCCACCGCCAGGCCTGCCGCCTCTGCGCCGCAGACCGAACCAGGCACCAGCTTTGTGCCTCGGGGCTCCAGCCCGGTGCAGGAACCGCAGTACACCCAGCCTCCTCCCATGACGCCGGAGCAGTTGAAAGAGTGGGAGCAAAAGAACGCCGAAGCGATGGAAGTGCTGGAGCGGACCACGCCCTCCGTCTACGACTAGCAGGATCGCCAGCTACTGCCGCAAGCGGATACGATCCGTGCATGGCCAAGACGTCCACTGTGCTGCCCCCGGGGTGTTGTAGCCCACGCCCTTGGCTGCGAGGCGTTGGCCATGCGGCCACGCAAGTGGCCAACTTCGGCGGCATGGGCCCGGTCCTGTTCGCCGTGCTATTGGCCGCCTGCAGCGAGCAGTCACCCGCCAACCTCGCCTCCGCAACACCGGCAGAGCCCGCGGTCTCCGTGTTGCCCGCACCCGCCACCGCGAGCGCCCCCATCGAAGTCCCGCTCTGGCCCGAGAACTCCCAGGTCCTGCAGGACGGCATCCGGGAACTATCGAACGGTAAATGGGCGTCCACCCATCCGTCCTTTTTCCTTTACTCGCCGAAGGTCAACTCAACACGCTCCGCCGTGCTGGTCTTCCCCGGCGGCGGCTACAAGCGGGTCGCGATCGGCCCCAACAGCACGCTGGGCCAGGACGGCGCCGACGTCTGCCGGTGGCTGACCGACGCCGGGATGACCTGCATCCTCGTCAAGTACCGGGTGCCCAACACCGGCTGCAACTGGAACCCCGAAACCCGCCGGCACGAAAAGCCCCGAATCCCGATGGCGCTGCAGGACGCCCAGCGTGCGATGTCGATCGTGCGGCACAACGCTAAGGCCTACGGCATCGACCCC
>JANNQY010000387.1:0-2942 GCA_031400995.1 Lysobacteraceae bacterium | reverse complement strand
GCCGACTACGCCAGCACCGGCACCACCCTGGGCCCGCATCCGCTGCGGCTGGTGCGCAAGCAGCTGCGCGCGCAGCGCTGCCGGCCCTCGCGCGAGCTGGCCACGCTGCCGCACGGCGTGCACATCCGCCATGCCGGCCTGGTCACGCTGCGCCAGCGCCCGCAGACCGCCAACGGCGTTACCTTCGTCACGCTCGAGGACGAGGACGGCACGGTCAGCGTGGTGGTGTGGCGAGACTTGGCCGAGCGCCAGCGCCGCGAGTTGGCCAACGCCAGCCTGCTGGCGGTGGACGGCCGCTGGGAAACCGTGGATGGCGTCAGCCACCTCATCGCTGGCCGCCTGCATGATTTCACGCCGCTACTGGGGCAGCTGAAGGTGGCGTCGCACAACTACCGCTGAGCCGGGCGCCGTCGCGCTGCCCGCCCGCGTGCGGACCGCAGCGCCCTGCTTGCGCTTACGCCGCGCGTGCAGGCTCGGCGACGCAGGCCAGGCGCGGGCGTATCACCTGCAGATAGGTTTTCACCATCGCCCATTCCCGCCAGGCCTCCCGGCCCACGGCCCACACGTGGTGCTGGCCCACGCCATCCGGGCACAGATCCTGGTCCAGCCGTTCCGGAGAGAACAGGGCCACCTTGGCGTTGGCGCACAGCTCAGGCGTGGCGCGAACTCCGCCAATCGCCAGGTCCACCAGGCCGGTGTTTAGCGCACGGGCCAGTGCGTCGCGCGGGACGTGCAGCCAGCGCACTTTGCGGTCGCGCCACTGGGCGTAGCGGCGGGCTTCCTCCACCTCCACTCCTTCCAGGCACAACTCCTCGGCGAAGGCCCAAGGCGCGTCCAGGAGTAAGGCGATGCGAAGCTCGGCGCGCGGTCTAACCAGCGGCAGCGTAAGAGGCATGGGCAAGTCTCCGAGGGGCGGGTAGGGAGATCACCAGCAAGTAACTTGCCAGTCGGGCGCGGCCGCAAGAATCAAGGCGTTGCGCGCCGGAAAGGCTGCTCCGGTGGGCAAGATGCAGGGTCGCGGGGCATTTCGCGCGATGCAGCGCTATGCGGTGGCGTCGTCACGCGCGCCCGTCCAGACTTGACAGCATGAGAACTCAGGAGCCAATCCAGGCATCCCCCTGCGTCCGCAACTGCTGCCTGGACGCCGAGGATGTGTGCCTGGGCTGTGGCCGGCACCTGCAGGAGATCATCGCCTGGCAGCAGGCCGACCGGACCGAACGCGCCGCCATCCTTGAGCGCGCCACTGCGCGCCGGGCCGGGCGGGACCCGCTGCCGACGCGTCCGCGCTAGGCTGCGGCCACTGGCCGTCGCCGCCTGCCCCGGCGTAGAGTCGGCCTTTGTTTACCCGCCCCGGAGCCCTCCATGCTTGCGACCCGCCGCACCGCCCTGCCATTGGCTATCGCGCTTGCCCTGTCCCTCGGCGCTTGCGACCGTGGTACCGCACCCGCCGAGGCCACGCCAGCGGCCACCGCAGCCACGCAGGCACAGGTGGCCCGCCCAGCCAAGCAATATGCCATCGAGGAATTCGTCGAATCCACCGGCGTGTCCGGCGCGTCCTTCAACGCCGATGAATCGCGCATCCTGTTCTCGTCCAACAAGTCCGGCATCTGGAATGTCTACAGCATGCCGGTGGGCGGCGGCGAGTGGACGGCGGTGACGTCTTCGGCCACCGACAACAACTACGCCGTGGGCTACTTCCCGGCCGACGACCGCGTGCTGATCACCCGCGACCAGGGCGGCAACGAGCTCAACCACCTGTACGTGATCGGCGCCGACGGCGTCGAGACCGACCTCACGCCGGGCAAGGAGCTCAAGGCCGATTTCCTGGGCTTCACCGCCGACGGCAGCGCCTTCCACGTGATCAGCAACGAGCGCGACCCGCGCTTCTTCGACGTCTACCGCTATGACGCCACCAGCTACGAGCGCACGCGCGTCTACGAGAACACCGCGGGCCTCGAGCCTTACATGGTGTCGCTTGACGGCAAGTGGCTGGCGCTGGGCCAGTCCAACACCACCAATGACAGCGACCTGCACGTGGTGGAGCTGGCCACCGGCACCTCCACCAAGGTGTCCGCGCACGAAGGCCAGGCGCAGTTCAACGCGCAGGATTTCAGCCCGGACGGCCAGTGGCTGTACTACACCGCGAACGACCAAGGCGAGTTCGCGCAGCTGCGCCGGGTGAAGCTGGGCAGCTGGGAGCACGAGCCGGTGCGCAGCGCCGACTGGGACATCGTGGCCGCCTACTTCAGCAAGGGTGGCAAGTACCTGGCCGTGGCCACCAACGTGGACGGCAGCACCCAGGTGAAGCTCTACGACGCCGCCACCGACGCCGAGCAGCCACTGCCGGCCCTGCCGGCCGGCGAAATCCGCGGCCTGCGCATCGCCGATTCGGAAAAGCGCATGGCCTTCTACCTCAACGGCGACCGCCAGCCCAGCGACCTGTACGTGCTCGATTTCGGCGGCGAACCCAAGCAGCTCACCACCTCGCTCAACCCGGCCATCGACCCGGCCGACCTGGTGGATTCGTCGGTGGTGCGCTTCAAGAGCTTCGACGGCATGGAAATCCCCAACATCCTCTGGAAGCCGCACCAGGCCACGGCCGAGGCCAAGGCGCCGGCGCTGGTGTGGGTGCACGGCGGCCCGGGCGGCCAGACCACGCGCGGGCATTCGGCCTTCATCCAGTACCTGGCCAACCACGGCTACGTGGTGCTGGGCATCAACAACCGCGGCAGCTCGGGCTACGGCAAGACCTTCTTCGCCGCCGATGACGGCAAGCACGGGCGCGAGCCGCTGTGGGACACGGTGGAGGCCAAGAAGTACCTGCAGTCGCTCGATTACGTCGACCCGGACAAGATCGGCATCACGATCAAGGTGGTGCCATCCGGCGCCATATACAGCCTCTCGGGTGGGGCGGTCAACGACACCGCTGCAAATGCGGGGCC
>JANNQY010000386.1:0-8858 GCA_031400995.1 Lysobacteraceae bacterium | reverse complement strand
CCCCTGCACAGGGGGATAGCTGCCCGGCGTCTTGCTAGCGCCATCCATGGCAGCAAACGCCGGCCGCTACGGGCCTCCTGCCCTTCGCTTCAGCCATTCCCCCTGTGCATGGGCCGTCGCCCCGGGTGTCCTGGGCACTCCGAAACAGAGTCAACAGCCTGGAGCGACGCTAGGTTGTCACCGCGCGCGTTTGATCTCGTCCCAATGTAACCACGCCATCCGGGGCGGCGGCACACACCAAAGGGGAATCGCTGAAGTGGAGGGCAGGAGGCCCGTAGCGGCCGGCGTTTGCTGCCATGGATGGCGCTAGCAAGACGCCGGGCAGCGATCCCCTTTGGTGTGGGACGGCGCTCGCCTTGACGTCCCATGTCGTGCGCAAAGCGCACGTGCTCCCGCAAACGACAATGCCCGCCGGTTGGGCGGGCATTGCGGTAAGGCGGGAAGCGAGGCAATCAGACCGTAGCGGGTAGCAGCTTCTCTGGCTCGGCTTGGGCGTCCACTACCAGCTCGCCGTCGCGAACGTCCACGGTGACGCGGCCGCCGTTGGTCAGCTTGCCGAACAGCAGTTCGTCCGCCAGCGGGCGCTTTATGCGGTCCTGCAGCAAGCGCGCCATGGGCCGGGCGCCCATCTGCGGGTCGAAGCCGTGCTCGGCCAACCACTGCCGCGCCTCGGGCGTGGCGGTGAGGCTCACGTGCTTCTCGTGCAGCTGCGCCTCGAGCTCGATCAGGAACTTGTCCACCACCCGCAGGATGTGCTCGATGCCCAGCGCGCCGAACTGGATGATGGCGTCCAGGCGGTTGCGGAACTCCGGGGTGAAAGCCTTGCGGATGGCTTCCATGGCGTCGCTGGTGTGGTTCTGCTCGACGAAACCCATGGTGCGGCGGGCTGCCTGCGCCGCGCCGGCGTTGGTGGTCATCACCACCACCACGTTGCGGAAGTTTGCTTCGCGGCCATTGGTGTCGGTGAGCACGCCGCGATCCATCACCTGCAGCAGGATGTTGAACACATCCGGATGCGCCTTCTCGATTTCGTCCAGCAGCAGCACGCAGTGCGGGTTCTTGACGATTTTTTCAGTCAACAGCCCGCCCTGGTCGAAGCCAACGTAGCCCGGAGGCGCGCCAATCAGGCGGCTCACCGAATGCCCTTCCATATACTCGGACATATCGAAGCGCAGCAGTTCGATGCCCAGCTGCATGGCCAACTGCTTGGTCACCTCGGTCTTGCCCACGCCAGTGGGGCCGGCGAACAGGAAGTTGCCGATCGGCTTGTCGGGGTTGGCCAGGCCTGAACGGGCCAGCTTGATGGCCGAAACCAGGGTTTCAATCGAAGCATCCTGGCCAAAGATGACCATCTTGAGGTTGCGCTCGAGGTTGCGCAGAACGTCCTTGTCGGAGGCGCTCACCTGCTTGGTGGGGATGCGCGCCATCTTGGCCACGATCAGCTCGATTTCCGCCACGTCCACCACTTTCTTGCGCTTGTCGATGTCCATCAGCCGCTGGCGCGCACCGGCCTCGTCGATGACGTCGATGGCCTTGTCGGGCAGCAGGCGATCGTTGATGTGCTTCACCGACAGATCCACCGCCGCCTGCAGCGCATCGGCGGCGTACTCGACGTCGTGGTGGGCCTCGAAGCGGGACTTGAGGCCGTTGAGGATGGCCACAGTCTCGGCGATGGTGGGTTCCACCACGTCGATCTTCTGGAAGCGACGCGCCAGCGCGCGGTCCTTCTCGAACACGCCGCGGTACTCCTGGAACGTGGTGGAGCCAATGCACTTGAGTTCGCCGTTCTGCAGCACCGGCTTGATCAGGTTGGAGGCATCCATGGTGCCACCCGAGGCCGAACCGGCACCGATGATGGTGTGGATCTCGTCCACGAACAGGATGGCGCCCGGCTCTTTCTTGATCTGGTTGATCACGGCCTTGAGCCGCTTCTCAAAGTCGCCGCGGTACTTGGTGCCGGCGACCAGCGCGCCCAGGTCCAGCGAATAAATCACCGCATCCTTCAGGATGGACGGCACCTTGCCCTCGACAATGCGCCACGCCAGGCCCTCGGCCAGCGCGGTCTTGCCCACGCCGGCCTCGCCCACGAACAGCGGGTTGTTCTTGCGCCGGCGGCACAGCACCTGGATGGTGCGCTCCACTTCGTCCTCGCGGCCGATCAGCGGATCGATCTTGCCCTCGCGGGCCAGATCGTTGAGGTTGCTGGCGAATTCCTGCAGCGGATTGGCCTTGCCCTCGCCGGCTTCCTCACCCTCTGGCTTGGTCTCGGGCGCCGGCTTGTCGTCGGCCGAGTCACCGATCTTGGCGATGCCGTGCGAAAGATAGTTCACCACGTCCAGCCGGGTGATTTCCTGCTGGCTGAGGAAATACACCGCGTGCGAATCCTTCTCGCCGAAGATGGCCACCAGCACGTTGGCGCCGGTCACTTCCTTCTTGCCAGAGGACTGCACGTGGTAGACCGCGCGCTGCAGCACGCGCTGGAAGCCCAACGTGGGCTGGGTGTCGCGCGGGTCGTCGGTGGGAAGCACCGGCACGGTGTCAGCGATAATCTGCCGCAGTCCGGTGGCCAGCTTGGGCTGGTCGGCGCCGCAGGCCTTCAACACGCCGGCGGCCGAGGGGTTATCCAGCAGCGCCAGCAGCAGGTGCTCAACCGTCATGAATTCATGGCGGGCTTCGCGGGCCTGCTTGTAGCACTGGCCGATGGTGAACTCGAGATCCTTGCTGAACATTGTGCGTCTCCGAAGCGTTTGCTCCGATATGGGGCCAGCCTAGGTCTTTTCCATGGTGCACAACAGGGGGTGCTGGTGCTCACGGGAAAAGTCGTTTACCTGCGTCACCTTTGATTCAGCCACTTCCCGCGTGTAGACGCCGCAAACGCCCTTGCCGCGGGTATGCACGTGCAGCATCACCTGGGTGGCCTTTTCCCGGTTGAGGGCGAAAAACGTCTGCAGCACCTCCACCACGAAGTCCATGGGGGTGAAGTCGTCGTTCAGCAGCACCACCTGGAACAGCGGCGGGCGCAGGACCTCGGGCTTGGCGCTCTCTACTGCGACGCCGTAGCCAAGGTCACTTTCGGGATGAGGGTCTTGGGCCATGGCGGCAGTATAAATCGGGGCGGCGGCGGCAGGTGGCAAGGTCCTTCACGCCCCGTGGACGGGTTGGCGCTTTTGCGCCGACAATGCCGGGGCCGGACTTCCGGCTAAAACCAGAACAGGGGACCACCCATGAAACTGCGCGCCGCTTTCGCTGCTGCTGCCTGCTTCGCCCTTGCCACCGCTGCCCATGCGGCGACGCCAGATCCGGTGATCAAAGCCCAACTTGAGAGCAAGGGTACGCCTTTCACCGTGGACGGCGACGGCGACTACCAGATCACCGTGCGCCTCGAGAACGACCGCACCCAGCTGGTGTGGGTGCGTTCGGCGGTTGAAGAAACCGACCAAATGAAAATCCGCGAAATCTGGTCGCCGGGCTATGAGTCGGCCACGCCCGCCTTCCCCGCTGCCGTGGCCAACGACCTGATGGAGCGCAGCAACATGCTCAAGCTGGGCGCCTGGGTGAAGCAGGACAAGGTGGCCATGCTCGTCACCAAGATTCCGGCCGACGCCAGCGCAGATGAACTGGACGAGGCTATCGACCTGACTGCGCTTTCGGCCGACGCCGCCGAGCTCGAGCTCACCGGCAAGGACGACCTTTGAGCTATCGCAGCGGCCGCTTCTGGCAGCCCGATGTCACCGTCGCCACCGTCGTGGTGCGCGACGGACGCCTGCTGATGGTGGAAGAGATGGTGCGCGGCGAGCAGGTGATCAACCAGCCCGCCGGGCACCTGGAACCTGACGAGACGCTGCTGGAAGCTGCCCTGCGCGAAACCCTGGAAGAGACCGGCTGGGACGTCACGCTCACCGCCTTCATAGGCGCCTACCAGTGGAAGGCGCCGGCGGACGGCCGGCACTTTCTTCGTATGGCTTTCGCCGCCGAGCCCTTGCGGCACCACCCGGATCGGCCGCTGGATGAAGGCATCATCGAAGCCGTGTGGATGAGTCCGGCCGAGCTGTCGTCCGACTCAGCGCGCCACCGCAGCCCCTTGGTGTGGCAAGTGGTGGAGGATTTCCTGGCCGGCCGCCGATTCCCGCTGCAGGCCCTCAGCCACTGCACATGAGCCCGGCCCGGGTCATCGTCGGCATGTCCGGCGGCGTGGATTCCTCCGTGGCGGCCCTGCTGCTGCAGCGCCAGGGCGAGTCCATCGCCGGGCTGTTCATGCAGAACTGGAATGACGACCCAGCGCAGGGTGTCGCGCCTGAAGCGGGTGGCTGCCGCGCCGAGGACGACCGCCGTGACGCCCTGGGAATCTGCGGCCGCCTCGGCATCGCCTTCCACGCCCGCAATTTCGCCGCGGCCTACTGGTCGGGCGTTTTCGAGCATTTCCTGGCCGAATACCGGGCCGGACGCACGCCCAACCCGGACGTGCTGTGCAACCGCGAGATCAAATTCAAAACCTTCCTGGACGAAGCACGGGCGCTGGGCGCGGAGAAAATCGCCACCGGCCACTACGCCCAGGTGGCGCAGCGCGACGGCCGCTGGGCCCTGCTGCGCGGCGCCGATGCCGGCAAGGACCAGAGCTATTTCCTGCACCAGCTCGGCCAGGACGCGCTGTCGGCCACCCTGTTCCCGGTGGGCCACCTGCCCAAGGGCGAGGTGCGGCGCCTGGCCCAAGAGGCTGGCCTGCCCACGGCGGCCAAGAAGGACTCCACTGGCATCTGTTTTATCGGCGAGCGCGATTTCCGCGAGTTCCTGGGCCAGTACCTGCCGGCGCAGCCCGGCGAAATACGCAGCGTGGACGGCCAGGCCGTAGGCGAGCACGCTGGCGCCTGGTACTACACGCTGGGCCAGCGCGAAGGCCTGCAGGTGGGCGGCGTGCGGGGCCGTCCGGCGGCGCCGTGGTACGTGGTGGCCAAGGACGTTGCCCGCAACGTGGTGTACGTGGACCAGGGTGCCGAAAGCCCGTGGCTGATGTCTCGCCAACTGCACACCGAAACGGTGCACTGGGTCAGCGGCGAGCCACCCGCACAGGGGCTGCGCGTCACCGCCAAGACCCGCTACCGGCAGGATGACCAAGCCTGCGACGTGCAGGTGGGCGACGGCGGCGAGCTGTCCGTGCACTTCCAGGTCCCCCAGCGCGCAGTAACGCCGGGGCAATCGCTGGTGCTGTACCTTGGCGACCAATGCTTGGGCGGCGCCGTGATTGCCGACACCGACGCCCCGGTGGATTTCGCCCCTGCCCCCACTCCTTCCAAGACCCATCACGCATGAAAGATCGCGCACTCGCCCTCGCTGGCCTGCTGCAAGCCGTGCAGCTGGTTCAACAGATGGCCCAGTCTGGTCAAGCGGAAACCAAGCCCTTGGCCGCCTGCATCGAAAGCCTGTTCCGCTTCGATGCCGAGTCGTCTGAGGCGGTGTTTGCCGGCGCCGCGCAGCTCGAGCCTGGCCTCACCCGCCTGGTGAACCAGCTTGAGGGCGGCTCCGGCCGTGATTCGGCGCTCACCCGCATGGCGATGACGGTGCTGCACCTGGAGCGCCGCTTCATCCAGCACCCCAGCGCCCCGGGCCAGGTGCACGCCGGGCTGGAGGACATCGACCGCCAGCGTGCGCATTTTGGCGCAACCCACCCCACCGTGCTGGCCCGCCTGGGTGAGCTTTATTCGCGCGAGATCAGCCCGATCGGGCCGCGGGTTCTGGTGCAGGGCAACCCGGTTTACCTGGGCCAGCCCGAGCTGGTGGCCGAAGTGCGCGCCACCCTGCTGGCGGCGGTGCGCGCGGCGGTGCTGTGGCGCCAGGTGGGCGGCAGCTATTGGGATTTCCTGTTCGGCCGCCGGGCGCTGGTAAAGGCCGCGCGCGACTGGCTGGAAACGCTGCGCTGAGGCGGCAACAGCGGCGCAATTCGGCCATCTCGTGCATAATGTCGCGCGAACGCAGCCGTTCTGCGCGCTGCCGCCAGCCCCTTCCTTCTCGTTGATCCAGCCCGGAGCCTGTCCATGAGCGACTCCTTCGCTACCCGCGACCAATTGACCGTCAACGGCACGTCCTACACGTACTTCAGCCTCACCAAGCTGGGCCAGCGCTTCAACCTGGCCCGCCTGCCCTATTCGATGAAAATCCTGCTCGAAAACCTGCTGCGCTGCGAAGACGGCGGCATCACGGTGGGCAAGGACCACATCGAGGCGGTGGCCAACTGGAATGCCACCGCCGAGCCCGACACCGAAATCGCCTTCATGCCCGCCCGCGTGGTGCTGCAGGATTTCACCGGCGTGCCGTGCGTGGTGGACCTGGCGGCGATGCGCGACGCGGTGGTGAAGCTGGGCGGTGACGCCAAGTACATCAATCCGCTCATCCCCTCCGAGCTGGTGATCGACCATTCGGTGCAGGTGGACGTGTTCGGCAAGCCCGAGGCGCTGGACCTCAACGGCAAGATCGAATTCGAGCGCAACCAGGAGCGCTACAGCTTCCTGCGCTGGGGCCAGAAGGCCCTCAACAATTTCCAGGTGGTGCCGCCCAACACCGGCATCGTCCACCAGGTGAACCTGGAGCACCTGGCACGCGTGGTGATGACCGGCGAGAAGGACGGCGTCACCTACGCCTATCCCGATACCGTGTTCGGCACCGACTCGCACACCACCATGATCAATGGCATCGGCGTGTTGGGCTGGGGCGTGGGCGGCATCGAAGCGGAAGCCGCCATGCTGGGCCAGCCCAGCTCGATGCTGATCCCGCAGGTGGTGGGCTTCAAGCTCACCGGCAAGCTGCCCGAGGGCGCCACGGCTACCGACCTGGTGCTCACCGTCACCCAGATGCTGCGCAAGCACGGCGTGGTCGGCAAGTTCGTCGAGTTCTTCGGCGACGGCCTGGACCACCTGCCGCTGGCCGATCGCGCCACCATCGCCAACATGGCGCCCGAATACGGCGCCACCTGCGGCATTTTCCCGGTGGACGAAGAGTCCCTGAACTACCTGCGCCTGTCGGGCCGCGAAGAAACCCAGATTGCGCTGGTGAAGGCCTACGCCCAGGCCCAGGGCCTGTGGCGCGTGCCGGGCCAGCCCGAGGCTGAATACAGCGCGGTGCTGGGCCTGGACATGGCCGAAGTGAAGCCGTCGCTGGCCGGCCCGAAGCGGCCGCAGGACCGCGTGCTGCTGGCCGACATGCAGCGCAATTTCAACGAGAACCTGCCCGGCATGGTGGCCAACCGTGTGGCCAAGAACAACGGCGATTCCCGGTTCGTCTCCGAGGGCGGTGGCCAGGAGCAGGCCGGGCATCTCGCGGCAAAACCGCTTGCAAAGATTCGCATCCAGGACCAGGACGCCGAACTTTCAGACGGCTCGGTGGTGATCGCGGCCATCACGTCCTGCACCAACACCTCCAACCCGGCCGTGATGCTGGGCGCCGGCCTGCTGGCGCGCAACGCCGTGGCGAAAGGCCTCAAGTCCGCACCGTGGGTGAAAACCTCGCTGGGGCCTGGCTCGCTGGTGGTCACCGACTACCTCAAGAAGGCGGGCGTGCTGGCCGACCTGGAGAAGCTGGGGTTCTACGTGGTGGGCTACGGCTGCACCACCTGCATCGGCAACTCGGGGCCGCTTCCGGACGCCGTGTCCAAGGGCATCGCCGAATGCGACCTGGCGGTGGCTTCGGTGCTCTCGGGCAACCGCAACTTCGAAGGCCGAGTCCACGCCGAAGTGAAGATGAACTACCTGGCGTCGCCGCCGCTGGTGGTGGCCTATGCCATCGCTGGCACCGTGGACATCGACTTGGTGACCCAGCCGCTGGGTATCGGAAGCGACGGCCAGCCGGTGTTCCTCAAGGACATCTGGCCCTCGAACCAGGAAATTGGCGATTTCATCGCCAAGACCGTGGGCCCGGAGATGTTCCGGCGCAACTACGCCAGTGTCTTCGCCGGCGACGCCCGTTGGAACCAGATCGATTCGCCCGACGGCGCGTCGTTCGCCTGGGACGAGGCGTCCACGTACATCAAGAATCCCCCCTATTTCGACGGGATGCAGATGACAGTGGGCACCATCAACGACATCCACGGCGCGCGGGTGATGGGTGTGTTCGGTGACTCCATCACCACCGACCACATCTCGCCGGCCGGCAACATCAAGGCCAGCTCCCCGGCGGGCAAGTTCCTGCAGTCGCGCGGCGTGCAGCCGGCCGACTTCAACAGCTACGGCTCGCGCCGCGGCAACGACGACGTAATGGTGCGCGGCACCTTCGCCAACATCCGCATCAAGAACCTGATGCTGGGCGGCGAAGAGGGCGGCAACACCATCCACTACCCGTCGGGCGACAAGCTGGCGATTTACGATGCAGCCATGAAGTACAAGGCCGAGGGCGTGCCGCTGGTGGTGTTCGCGGGCAAGGAATACGGCACCGGCTCCTCGCGCGACTGGGCGGCCAAGGGCACCAACCTGCTGGGCGTCAAGGCTGTCGTGGCCGAGAGCTTCGAGCGCATCCACCGTTCCAACCTGGTGGGCATGGGCGTGCTGCCCTGCCAGTTCCTGGACGGCCAGAACGCCCAGAGCTTAGGCCTGAAGGGCGACGAGGTAATCAACATCACCGGGCTGCAGGACGGCGCTGCAAAGCAGGCCACGGTGATGGCCAAGCGCCCGGACGGCACCGAGTTGCAGTTCCAGGTGCAGGTGCTGCTCCTGACGCCCAAGGAAGTGGTGTACTTCCGCAACGGCGGCATCCTGCACTACGTCCTGCGCCAACTAGCCGCCCGAAAAGCCGCCTAACCACGCCCCCGACCCCCTGTAGGAGGGACTTCAGTCCCGATGCTTCTCACATTGAAGCATCGGGACTGAAGTCCCTCC
>JANNQY010000385.1:0-5590 GCA_031400995.1 Lysobacteraceae bacterium | reverse complement strand
ATGTCAGTGCGCCGCGCCTTCCGGCCGTTCGGTCCCGGCGCGCACCTTGGCGACTTCCTCGGCCGTCACGCGGCCGCCGGCGTTGCCCCAGCTGTTCCTGGCGTAGGTGAGGATGTTGGCCACCTCGTCGTCCGCCAGCTGGCTCATCGGCGGCATCACCGAGTTGTAGTCCTGGCCGTTCACCGTCACGGGGCCACTCAGGCCGTTGAGTACGACCTTGATCAGGGCGGCATTGTCCTTGGCCAGGTAGTCCGACTGCGCCAGCGGCGGGAACACGCCGGCCATGCCCTTGCCGTCAGGCTGGTGGCAGGTGGAGCAGGTACCGGCGAACAGCGCCTCGCCAGCTTTCACCTGGTCCTCCAGGGTAAGCGTGCCCGCCTTCGCGGCGGCCGCAGCAGTGGCGACGGGCGCCAGGCTGGCGGCCTTGTCACCCAGGTAGGTGGAATCCACTTCCTTGCCCGAGTAAACGTCCAGGTTCGGTTCGCCCTCGACCTTCATGATGGCCAACGCGCCCTTGTTGAAGGCGCGGAACAGCGCGTGGTCCACCAGCACATAGCTGCCCGGCACTTCGGTGCGGAACTCGGTGATCGCGGCGCCACCGGCCGGGATCAGGGTGGTCTGCACGTTTTCCTGGAAGTGCGTGCCGCCTTCGAACCAGACCTTGTCGAAGATCTCGCCGATCACGTGGAAGCTCGAGGTCAGGTTGGGGCCACCGTTGCCCACGTACATGCGCACGCTCTCGCCCACCTTGGCGGGCAGCGCGTTGTCGCCGGTGAGCGCGCCCTCGGAGCCATTGAACAGCACGTAGGTGGGGTTCTCGTCGATCGCGCGCTGCATATCGAACGGCGCGTGGCCCTTCTCGCGATACTTGCGGGTGGTGTAGAAATCACCCTGCATTACGTAGTACTCCCGGTCCACGGCCGGCAGGCCTTCCGGCGGCTCCACCAGGATCAGGCCGTACATGCCGTTGGCCACGTGCATGCCCACCGGCGCGGTGGCGCAGTGGTAGACGTACAGGCCGGCGTTGAGCGCCTTGAAGGTGAACTGCGAGCTGTGGCCCGGCGCGGTGAAGCTGGAAGCGGCGCCGCCGCCCGGCCCGGTGACGCCGTGCAGGTCGATGTTGTGCGGCATCTTCGAATCGGGGTGGTTGTTGAGGTGGAACTCCACCGTGTCACCCTGGCGCACGCGGATGAAGCTGCCCGGGACCGTGCCGCCGAAGGTCCAGAAGGTGTAGGTGACGCCCTCGGACATCTCCATGTCCACCTCCCGTACTTCCAGGTTCACCACCACCTTGGCGGGCGCGGTGCGGCCGGTGGCGGGCGGAACCTGCGGCGGGCTGGTCAGGATGGCGTTGATCGGCTCGCCCTGCGGTGGGCCGAAGTCGCCCGGGATGCCGCTGGCGCTCAATTCAGCCGCCGGCTTGTCAGCGGCCTCGCGGCTGTCGAGCGCGGCATTGGGGTTGTCACGGCCGCAGCCGGGCAAGGCCAGGACGGCGGCGATGGCGAGGGCCAGCAGTTGGGTTTTCATGGGCGGTCTCCGTAGGCGAAGGTGAGGTCAGGTGATGACTGCAGGGTGGCTCGCGGGCCCAACCCTGTCGCTGACTCAGGTCAAGCGCAACTTCATTCAGGGCAACGCGGGTTGGGGGGGCGGGTCGGCCAAGTTACCGCCGCTTGACCTGCCTCAGGGTGTTGCCGCGGCCCCCTGCCGATACTGAAAGCCTGCCTATCCTGGCCGACACCGAGGAACAGCATGGAAGTCTATCGTTGCATCGCCATGGCGCTGGCGTGCGCCGCCAGCCAGGCCGCCGTTGCGGCCCCGGAGACCGCCGGCACCTGGACCGCCAACGCCCGCTACCGCCATGAATACGTGGACGACGACGCGTTCGCCCGCAGCGCGTCGGCCGACACGCTGCGCTTGCGCCTCGGCTGGAGCCGCAGTTTCGCGTCTGGCTTTTCGCTGGGCCTGGAGGGCGAGGGTGTTGCCGAGCTGGGCAGCCGCTTCAACTCCGGCGCCAACGGCGAAACCACGTTCCCGGCAGTCGCGGACGCGCGCGCCCTGGAGATCAACCAGGCCTGGGTCGGCTGGCGGGGTGGCCGCGGCGGCGCCGTGGCTGGGCGCCAGCGCATCGTGCTGGACAACCAGCGCTTCATCGGCAACGTGGGCTGGCGCCAGAACGAGCAGACCTTCGACGCACTCGCCCTAGATGCCAAGCCGTCTGAAAACCTGGTCGTGCGCTACTACTGGCTCGATCGCGTGCACAAGGTGGGCGGCGACGACGCCATCGACCCGCTGGCGCGCGAGCGCAACCTTGACGCCCACTTGGGCAACCTGGCCTGGACGCTGCCGCTGGGGACGCTGGTGGGCTACGGCTACCTGGTGGAGGACCGCGACGTCGCCACCGCCTCCACGCAATCCATCGGCCTGCGCTGGACCGGCAGCCGCGGCATCGGCGCGTCCACCCTGGGCTGGTCGCTGGAGGCCGCCAACCAGCGTGACTACGGCAACAACCCGCGCGATCTGGACGTGGATTACCTGTTCGCGGAAGCCTCGCTGGCGCGCGGCGCCGTCACCGGCAAACTGGGCTGGGAAAGCCTGGGCAGCGATGGCCGCAGCGCGTTCCAGACGCCGCTCGCCACGCTGCACGCCTTCAACGGCTGGGCCGACAAGTTCCTGGTCACGCCGGTTAACGGGCTGGAAGATCGCTATGCGCTGGCGACTGGGAAATTCGGCCGTGGCCGGCTGCAGGACAAGCTGGCGTGGACCGTGGCCTGGCACGACTACCGCGCCGATCGCGGCGGCGCGGACTACGGCAGCGAGTGGAATGCGTCGCTGGGGTTCCCGCTTCCGGGCGGCCTGGTGGGTCTGGTGAAGCTGGCCGATTTCCGCAGCGATGGTTTTGCCCGGGATACCCTCAAGGCGTGGTTCCAGGTGGAGTGGAGCCACTGAGGCCCAGACGCAGGCTGATCCTGCTCAAGACACCATGCCTTGCAGCAAGCCCAGCGGATGGTGCGCGCGCGCCACGAAGTACATGAAGCCAATCGTCGCCAGTGCCGCGATGTAGCACGCGGCGCGGGCGCGGGGGCGTCTCGCCCGTTTCAGGGCCAGGCTGCCCAGGATCACGTACAGCACCAGCAGCGCCAGCTTCACCGACAGCCAGGGCACCTTGAACGGGTTGAGCTTGAGCATGGTCAGCAGCATCATCGCCGCCGTCAGCAAAACCGTATCGATGGTGTAGCTCAGGTAGCGCAGCGGCGCCGCCATGGCCCAGCGCGCACCCGCCAGCGCCGCTGCGCCGCGCAGCGCGAACAAGCCGGCGCTGGCGAGCACCGACGCCACGTGCACGGCCTTCACCTGTAAGTAAAACTCAATCATGGCGCGCCCTCAGCCCGGCTTGCCGTCGGCGCGCGGCGTGGCGTAGATCCACAGCGACCGCAGCACCCAAGGTGCGAACACCGCCAGCCAGCCCAGCCCGGCAGCCAGCATCCAGGGCGTGGGGTCCGCCATCAGTTCTGCGCCCACGCGCAGCAGCGCCAGCGCCTGCATGCCGATGAAGGCCACGGCCGGGATGCGGCCCAGCTCCAGCGGCCGGCCGGAGTGGCCCTGGGTCACGCGCGTCACCATCGCCACCAGCAGGCTGCCGAAGAATCCAACCGACAGCGCGTGTACCGGCGCGCGGCCCAGCGCGAATTCACCGGTCGCTGCGAACCACGCGCTCTGCGCCAGGTACAGCGCCAGCGCGATCGGCAGCCAAGCAAATCCGATGAACAGCACGCGCAGCAGCGCCGGCATCTGCCCCCGTGGCCACCAGCGCCACAGCGCATAGCTGGCCAGCGCCAGCAGCGGCGCGTCCACCAGCCACAGCCAGTGATGCGCATGCGCAAGCTCCAGCGCCAGGTGGACCAGGCACAGCGGCCAAAATGCGGCAAGCCAAGCCATCGGACGCCAGGGCTGGTAGCCGGCGACGACGTTGCCGGCGAAGAACGGGAACATCCGGTGCGCCACGGTTGCATAGATCGGCAGCAGCAGGCCGAAGCTGCCGAACTTGAGCATGGCGAACGCCAGCCGCGGATCCGGTGTATGCAGGTAGGCGACGAACGCCAGCAGCCCTGCCAAGCCCATCAGCAGCGCTGCGAAGCAGGAGAGGGCGTGCCAGGGGGTGTCGCGCGCGCGGAATAGCCAGCCGGCCAGCACCACCATGGCAGCGATCCAGCCCGCCGCGGTGTTGAGCACTCCCACGTGCACCAGCATGCCCGAGCCCAAAGCCAGGCCCGACAGCGTCAGCACCTGTCCCGCGACCAGGCCCAGGCCAACCGGAAGGTAGTGCCAGCGGCTCGCTTCAGCCTGGCCCATCCAGCGCGGGAAAACCGTGAGCAGGAAGCCAAAGATGAAAGCCGGCAGCACCTGGTACTGCATGATGAAGCCGTGCATCCATCCCGCTGGCACCGGCGCGACGGGCATCGCGCCGGCCAGCCAGGCAGTCCACCAAGTCATGGCCGCCAAGACGTTGGCGGCGCCGATGAAAAACAGCAATCGGTGTGGCGCCGCGGCAATCGCCGCCATGGCTGGCGGCGAACCGGCTCCTTTGCTCATGCCGCCTCTGCCGCCGCCTCATTCTTGGCAGGCGCCGTGCGCGGCGCGATCCAAAGCCGCGCCACGAACCAGGCCAGCGACAGCGCACCGACACTGAAGATGATGTCGCCCGGCACCCGCATCCATATCAGCATTTCAATCAGCGGCTGCTGCATGAAGTCGGCCGAGCGGGCGAACCAGTAGCCGTGGTCGATGGCGGCCAGAAGCTGCAGGATGCCGATCGGCAGCAGGGTGAATAGCGCCATGGCGACCAGGCCGATGTTTAGACACCAGAACGCCGTGCGCAGCGGCGCCTCGGGCCAGATCGCGTCGGGCTTGAGCCCGCGCAGGCAGAACAGCATCAGGCCGATGCCCAGCATGCCGTACACGCCGAACAGCGCAGTGTGGCCATGCAGCGGCGTCAGGTTCAGGCCCTGCATGAAGTACAGCGGCAGCGGCGGATTGATCAGGAAGCCGAACAGGCCGGCGCCCACCAGGTTCCAGAACGACACCGCCACGAAGAACAGGATCGGCCACTTGTAGCGCTGCATCCACGGCGTGGCGTGGCCGAGCTTGAAGGTGTGGTAAGCCTCGAAGCCAATGTAGGCCAACGGCACCACTTCCAGCGCCGAGAACGACGCGCCCAGCGCGATCACCGCGGTCGGCGTACCGGTGAAGTACAGATGGTGCAGGGTGCCCAACACGCCGCCAGCCATGAAGATGATGGTGGCGAACAGCGTGGCCACGGTGCCGGTGAGCATCCGGATCAGCCCCAGCTTGGTGAACAGGAAGGCGATGACTGCGGTCGCAAAGACCTCGAAGAAGCCCTCCACCCACAGGTGCACCACCCACCAGCGCCAGTACTCCACCATGGACAGGTGCGTGTGTTCGCCCCACATCAGGCCGGCGCCGTAGAACAGGCCGATGGCCACGGTGGACAGGAACAGCAGGGTCGTGATCGAACGCGACTCGCCGCCCATGCGGATTGCCGGCACCAGGCAACGACCCACCAGCACCAGCC